>JASHZC010000334.1 GCA_030042755.1 Vulcanimicrobiota bacterium
ACGTACAAGGCACACGGCGAACCGTTGGGCGTAGAAAACGTCAAGAAGACAAAGGAAGCGTTAGGCTGGCCGTTGGAGCCGGATTTCTACGTGCCCGACGACGTCCTCGCATTCTTCCGCGAGTGCGGTGCGCGCGGAGCGCAAACACAAGCGCAATGGCAACGCTCGTTCGATGCGTGGAAATCTGCGAATCCGGGTCAGGCTGCGCAGCTCGAGCGGACGCTTTCCGGGACGTTGCCGGCGAATCTGCCATGGCCAACGTTCACCGCGGAAAATGGCGCCGTTGCGACGCGCGACGCGGGCGGCGCCGTGATGAATGCAATAGCGCAGGCGCTTCCCGAGCTGGTCGGCGGTTCCGCCGATCTCGATCCCTCGACGAAAACGTATCTCAAGAACTGCGGCGATTTCCAACCTGGCAACTATGCCGGACGGAATATACACTACGGCGTTCGCGAACATGTCATGGCCGCTGCGACGAACGGCATCGCGCTGCACGGTGGGTTGATGCCGTTCTGTGCAACGTTCTTCAATTTTGTCGACTATCTCAAACCGGCACTGCGTCTGGCCGCGCTGACCAAGATCCACGCAATCTACGTGTTCACGCACGATTCGGTCTTTTTGGGTGAAGACGGCCCGACTCACGAGCCGATCGAACAGCTCGCGATGTTGCGTGCGACGCCGAACGTTCGTGTCGTGCGTCCGGCCGACTCCGTCGAGACATGCGCCGCATGGAAGCTTGCGGTCGAACCGTCGAGTGAATGCCCGTGGGTACTCGTCCTCACGCGCCAAAAGCTCCCATTCTTGGGCGAGCGCAACGCGCACGTCGGACGCGGAGCCTACGTTATTGCCGACGCGCAGGGAACACCGGATCTCATCCTTATCGCAACCGGGTCCGAAGTTTCGCTCGCGATCGATGCGAAGAAGCTTCTCGAAGAGAAGGGCGTGCGCACGCGCGTCGTTTCAATGCCCTGCTGGGAACTCTTCGAAGCACAGCCGCAGTCGTATCGTGACGACGTGCTTCCTCCCCACGTTACCGCGCGCATGTCGATCGAGGCGGCCGCAACGCTGGGCTGGAGCCGTTGGGTCGGCGATCGCGGCATTACCTATGGGATCGACCGGTTCGGTGCATCGGCACCGGCAGCGGCGATCGCCAAAGCCTATGGTTTCACGCCGGAGCGCGTCGCAGACGTCGCACTCGAGGCATTCGCTCTCGCACCTCGCTAATTCACTTGTAGGAGAACTACGTGAGCAACCAATTGCAACAATTGCTCGACGCCGGCCAGAGCGTCTGGCTTGATAACTTGCGCCGCAGTATGTTTGCATCGGGCGAGTTAAAACGCCTGATCGATCAAGGGTTGCGTGGCATGACCAGCAATCCAACCATCTTCGAAAAGGCGATCGGCACCAGCGACGACTATGACGCGCAACTACGCACGCTCATCGACGAAGAAACGAGTGCGGATGCCCTCTTTTGGGATCTTGCCGTTGCGGATATCCAACAGGCCTGCGATTTGTTCCGCGGCGTGTACGACTCTTCGGGCGGCAACGACGGCTTTGTCAGCCTCGAGGTTTCACCGCTGCTCGCGCACGACACCCAAGGGACGATCGCCAACGCCAAACAGCTTTGGCAACGCGTCGCTCGCCCGAATCTCATGGTCAAGATTCCGGGGACGAACGAAGGCGTTGCGGCAATCGAAGAATGCATCTACAGCGGGCTGAACATCAACGTCACGCTGATCTTCTCGATCGAGATGTACGAGAAAACGGCGAGCGCTTACATCGACGGCTTGCGGCGCCGCATCGCGGAGGGCAAACCGGTCGACCGCGTTCGTTCGGTCAACTCGGTTTTCGTCAGTCGCATCGATACTGCGATCGATCGTCTGCTGCAGGCCAAGATCGCAAAAGGTGAGACGGGGCTGCAATCGCTCCTCGGCAAAGCGGGTGTCGCGAATCTCAAACTGACGTACCAGAAATTCAAAGAGCTCTTCGAAGGCGCGAGCTTCTCGGACGTGAGGAAGGCCGGCGGTGCCGTCCAGCGGCCGCTTTGGGCGAGCACGTCGACGAAGAATCCGGCTTACCCCGACTTGATGTACGTCGAAACGGTTGTCGGCGAGCACACCGTCAACACGATGCCTCCCAATACGCTCGAGGCGCTTCTCGATCACGGCAAAATCGTACCGAATACCGTGGAGAACGACCTTGCCGAAGCTCGCGCCACGATGCGCGCGTTGCAAGAGGCCAAGATTTCGCTCTTTGAGGTGACGTCGGAACTCCAAACGGAAGGCGTGTCGCTCTTCTCCGACTCCTTTGCCGCCTTGATGGGGGCGATCGTCTACAAGCAAAAGCAGCTTGCCTACGGCGCGGAGCGTGTCGCCATTTCGCAACCGCAAGACGACGCTCTCGAACGCCTGGCGAGCAATGACTTTCTCAAGAAGCTCTGGGCTAAGGATCCCTCGCCATGGACCAGCGATCCGCAGGGCGCCGATATCGTGAAACACTCGCTCGGCTGGCTCGACATCCCGATGCGTCTTATGGAGAGCGTTCCTGACTTGCAATCGTTTGCCAAGGAGATCGCGCGCGAGTTCGACCACGTCGTGGTGCTCGGCATGGGCGGGAGTTCGCTCGCGCCGGATATCCTCGCCGACACGTTCGGGCCGATGGACGACTATCCCCAATTGCACGTTTTGGACTCCACCGATCCAACCCAGATCGCGGAGCTCGATGCGGCAATCGAGCTCGATCAAACGCTGTTCGTCGTCGCCAGCAAGAGCGGCACGACGACCGAACCGAACGCATATTTCGCGTACTACTACGACCGCGTCGCAAAACTCGTCGGCACGACGAACGCCGGCCGTCAGTTCATCGCCATCACCGATCCCGGAACGCCACTGATCGCCGTTGCAAACGGCCACAATTTCCGCCGCGTGTTCGAGAACGATCCAAACATCGGCGGCCGCTATTCCGCGCTGTCGTATTTCGGTATGCTGCCAGCTGCGCTCGCCGGATACGACGTGCGCCTTCTCCTCGATCGCGCGCTCGGTTCGATGCACGCTAACGAGCGAACCGTCGATCCCCGCGTTGCGCCGGGCGTGCGCTTTGGCGCCGCAATCGGTGGACTCGCGCTTCGCGAGCGCGACAAGCTCACGATCCTGACGCATCCCGACGTCGCACCGTTCGGAGCATGGGCGGAACAGTTGATCGCCGAGTCGACCGGAAAGCTCGGGAAGGGAATCGTTCCTATTGAGGGCGAGGCTCTCGGCACGCCGCAAGACTATGGAAACGATCGCGTGTTCGTCTACGTCGGCGCAAATTTGCCCGACCCGGCACCTGACGTGGCGCAACGGCTAAAGCTCCTGGAAGACCTCGGACACCCAGTCATTCGCCTGGCGATGAACGACGCATACGACCTAGGCGAACAGTTCTATCTGTGGGAAGTCGCTACGGCGGCCGCCGGATCGCTACTGGGAATCAACGCGTTCGATCAGCCGAACGTGCAAGAATCGAAGGACAATACCAAAGCGCTGTTGGCTCAGTACGAAGCGAAGGGTTCGTTCGAAAAGCCCGCGACCGATATCGCCGGACCGTCGTTCGACATTACGTTTCTGTCGGGAACGCACGGCGACGATCGCACGCTCGACCCAACCACCGGACTATCGCTGGTTTTCAAGCAGCTCGTTCCCGGCGACTACGTTGCAATCTGCGCCTATATCGCGCGCGATCCCGCGCACATCGATCTCTTGAACCAGCTGCGGTTGAAGATTCGCGACGCGACCGACGTCGCGACGACCGTAGGCTTTGGCCCGCGTTTCCTCCATTCGACGGGACAACTGCACAAGGGCGGACCGAATTCGGTTGTCATCTTGCATATCGTCGGGGACGAGACGGCCGATCCACCGATCCCCGGCATGAACGTGGGCTTCCGCACGTTACTCGAAGCCGAGGCGCTCGGCGATTGGCAGTCGCTCGATTCGCGCAAACGGCGGGGAGCGCACATCCATCTCAACGGCGACATCGACGTGGCTCTCACCGCGCTCGTCGGAGCCGTCGACGACGCACTCTCAGCGCGCGCATAGTAAGGAGTCACGCATGCAATTGGGGATGGTTGGATTAGGCAAGATGGGCGCGAACATGACGACGCGCCTAATCGAAGGTGGACATCACGTCGTCGTCTACGATCGAAGCAGCGATGCCGTGGCGAGTTCTGTCGCCGGGGGCGCGACCGGGTCGAGCAGCTTGCGCGACCTTTGTTCCAAACTCGCCGGTTCTCCGAAAGTCGTGTGGCTGATGGTGCCGTCCGGAAAACCAACCGATGACACCGTCGACGAGTTGCTCGGCATACTCGGCAGCGGCGACATCATTATCGATGGCGGCAATACCAATTGGAAAGACGGCCTTGCATGCTACGATCGATGCAAGGCCAAAGGCGTGAGTCTCATCGACGCCGGCACCAGCGGCGGCGTTTGGGGATTGAAGGAAGGCTATTGCCTCATGGTCGGCGGCGACGACGCTGCGGTTGCTGCGTGCGAGCCGATCTTTCTAACGCTCGCGCCGCCCGGCGGCTACGCGCACGTCGGTAAAGCCGGCGCCGGCCACTTTTCAAAGATGGTGCA
>JASHZC010000035.1 GCA_030042755.1 Vulcanimicrobiota bacterium
CCTTCGGTCAGCGAGACGGGCGCGAAGCCGGCAAACCCGGTTCCCGTTCCCTGGTGGACGCCGGGGTTCTTCAGGAGGTCGGGCACCACGTTCCGCACGACGTTTGAGGGAATCGCAAAGCCGATGCCTTGGCCGCCTTCATCGGTGAGCTGGTTCACGCCGATCACGCGACCGTCGATGTCGATCAACGGTCCGCCGGAGTTGCCCGGGTTGATCGGAGCCGATGTCTGGAGCAGACCCTTGAAGTCGTAATAGCCGGCACCGCCGCCCTCAGACTGGACCTTTTCTTCACGGTTGAAGGCCGAGATCACGCCCAGCGTAACCGTCTGCTGCAATTCGTACGGCTCGCCGATCGCGATGGCCCACTGTCCCTGCTCGAGTTTGTCCGAGTCGGCTAGTGGGAGCGCCGGCGGAAGCTTGTGGTAGTTGTCGACGCGGATGACGGCGAGATCCTCACCGACGTTGACCGAAACGACGTGCGCCGGCTCTTTATCGCCGTCAGCGAAAATAACGGTCAAGTTTGACAGATGCGCGCCGTTCGGCGGATTGACCACGTGCGCATTCGTGACGATGTCGCCGCGATCGTCGTACACAAAGCCCGATCCGGAAGCCTCGTCTTTATAGTGCTGAACGATTCCCGGACCTTGCTGTCCGAAGAACTGCTGAATGAACGGATCGACCTGCACGACTTGCTGGCCGTTGATCGTCTCGGTGATTGCTACGACCGACGCCTTCGTGCGCTTGACCGCGCTGACGATCCGGTCTTGATCGCTCACGCCGGTCAATGGCGCTGCCGAAACCGCGGGCGGCGTGTGATCCGGCCCGGCGACGTTAGCGAAGTGTGTGCTCGCGTAGAGCATCATAAGAAAACTGCCGATGACGGCGCCCGACAGGCCAACGATGACCGTGGGCATGAAGCGATTTCTCACCATTCTCCTGAATCTTGCGACATGGGGTACCTTTGGCTTTGCTACCGTATAACGCGGCCGGAGTTACTCAGTGTTCCTTAAGAACGGGTGAGAGAAGGTTCGTGTTCGACGGCGTCGTCGGCTACGATCAGCCCGTCCAGCAACCGGATGATTCGGCGTGCGTTGCGCGCGACGTTTTCGTCGTGCGTCACCATAATGATGGTTCTTCCGCCAACGTGCAACTGGTCGAAGAGGGCCATGATGTCGGCGCTCGTCCTGGTATCGAGGTTACCGGTCGGCTCGTCGGCGAGCAAAACGGCTGGGTTATTGATGAGGGCGCGCGCGATGGCCACGCGCTGCTGCTGCCCTCCTGAAAGCTCGCTTGGTTTGTGGCGCGCGCGGTCCGAGAGACCGACCTCTTCGAGGACGGCCATCGCGCGCTTGGTGCGTTCGCGCGCGCCGACGCCCGCATAGAAGAGGGGTAGCGCGACGTTCTTCGCGGCGTCGGTACGCGCCAACAGATTGAAGCCCTGAAACACGAAGCCGAGCTTGCGCAGGCGGATTGCGGCCAGCGCGTTGTCGTCGAGGTTCGAAACGTCTTCACCATCGAGACGATAGGTGCCGCTGGTCGCCCGGTCGAGGCAGCCGATGATGTTCATCATGGTCGACTTGCCCGAGCCCGACGGGCCCATGATTGCGACGTATTCGCCGCGCATGACGCGCATGTCGATGCCGTGCAGGACGGGAACCTCGAGCGAGCCGGACTTGTACGTTTTGGTAATTCGTACGAAGTCGATCGCGATTTCGGCGTCATTCATAGCGCAGCGCCTCGATGGGATCGAGCGCCGCTGCGCGATACGCAGGGTACGTACCGAACGCGAGCGTCACGATGGCGGCGAAAGCGAGCGTAATTCCGAGCGCTTGCGCGAACGGTAGAGCGGCCGCGTATCCGGTCAGCTTCACGATGAAGATATCGTTGACGAGGCCGCCGGCGAACAAGCCCAGCGCCATCCCGATGAAGCAGCCGATGCTGCTAAGAAGCGCCGATTCGATGAGAAATTGAACCCAGATCTGTCCGCGTCGCGCGCCGATTGCTTTGCGCGTCCCGATCTCTTTCGTGCGTTCGGTGATTGAAACGAGCATGATGTTCATGACGCCGATCCCGGCAACCAAGAGTGAAACGGCGCCGATCAAACCAACGACGATCGTGACGGCGTTGAAGACGCCGTTGACGCCTTGCGTGAATTGCGCCTTGTCGAACGTCTGATAGCGAACGTCTTTACCGACGCCGCGCAGACTACGAATGGCGTTGATAACCGATGCTTCGGTTTGCGCCATCGTTGCAGCGTTGGCAACGGCAAACTGGGCAGCGAATACGCGATCGCCGTGCACGTATTCGCGCTGATACGTCGTGTACGGGATGGCTACGTCGCCGCCGAACGTAGCGTTGAGTGCGCCTTGCCGCGGTTGCGCCAGCACGCCGACGATCACGTAGCGATGCGGCCCGGCGTATATGCTCTCGCCAATCGGCTCTTCACCCTGCGGAAACAGACGTTGGTACGTCTTCCAATTGATGACGGCAACGTCAGTAGCGTTTGCAACGTCTTGGTCGGTAAAGAGTCGTCCGAACGCGAGCGGCTGGTTTGCGAACGGATTGCTCGAGTCGCTGAATAGCCGCAAGTTTCCGACGTTGTGGCCCCGCCGCATCAATATCTGTTGACCGCCGAGCGGAAAGGCCGACGTGATGTTCGGCACCGTCGATACGATCTTGTCGAGATCCTCTCGCCGCATCGCCGCACGTTCGAAGTCGCCTTGCATCGTTCCCGGAAAGATGATGAACGTGTTGTCAGCCATCGGGCTGATCAACTCGTTGATCGAGCCTGCCATGCTGTGGCCCAGCACTTCAATGCTGATGACGGCAAAGACGCCGATGATCAGGCCAATGATCGTCAAGAACGTGCGCACCTTGTTGGCAAGCAGCACGCGGACGGCCTCTTCGAAGTACATCATCCGCGCAGGGCCTCGATCGGGTCGAGCGTCGCGGCGCGATATGCCGGATACAGTCCAAAAATCATTCCAACCGCACCGGAAAAGCCCAGCGCGATCGATACGACCAAAACGTATGGCACCACGAGTGCACCGAGTTGGTGACTGAGGAGATTTGCGCCGGCTGCGGTAAAGCCGATGCCGATCAGCATCCCGGTGCCCCCGCCAAGCAACGCCAGAACGAGCGATTCCATCAGAAACTGGACCATGATGTCCTGCCGGCTCGCGCCGATCGACTTACGCAGCCCG
>JASHZC010000335.1 GCA_030042755.1 Vulcanimicrobiota bacterium
CCCGACGACGTTCCGAACCATGCGTCGTCGGTCGCGACCACGAGCACTTGCGCGCCGTTGCGCACGTCGTCGTAGGCGATGTCGCCAAATGCCGACTCCCAACAGATCAGCGGACCGATACGCAAGCCGGCCGTCGTAGGAAATACTGCGGGACCGTTGCCTTCGGCAAAATTTCCGTTGAGCGAGCCGACGTAGGGAATCCACCACAAGAATTGCGAGCCGGGAAAGTGCTCGGCAAACGGTACGAGCTGGCGCTTGTCGTAGACGCCGCTGATGCCGTTGCGTGTAAAGAAAAACATCGAGTTATAGAAGAGGTTGTTGCGCACGTTGATGCTGCCGGCGACGATCGTCGCATCGGCCTGCGCAGCAAGTGTCGTAAACTGCGCGATCAATGCCGCATTCTGATTCAATCCACTGCCGTTGAGCGCGATGACCGTTTCGGGCCAAACGATCAATCGAGGGTGTGCGGGAATGACAGCCCGCGTCATCTCGGTGTACACGCGCGTAGCGCGCTGGAGCGAACCTGGTTGCCACTTGAGCGATTGCGCGATATTGCCTTGGATGGCTGCGACGGGAATGCTCGGCGGCGGCGCCGTTCGCGCCGGCCACGCGATCCATGCGAGTGCGGTGATAACGACGAGCGTCGTGAGATACGTGACGAACGCTCGCCACGAGCGCGTCCTGAGTGCATACGCAGCATACGCACCGAGTGCAAAGAGCACGAACGTGATGCCGCTCGTACCGATGTAAGCGCCGAGCGCCCGCAGCGGCGTGTCGACTTGCGTCGTACCCAGCTGCGCGAACGGCACGCCGAAAACGCCGATCGAGCGCAGCCATTCGGTAACGCTGAATGCCGATGCTGCTGCTAGCGGAACGAGCGCGGGAGAGCTTCGCTCGCGCGCGACGACCGTGAAGACGCCGGCGAATGCGATTGCAAGCGCTTCAAGAGCTGCACTTGCGATAACGGCGACGTAGGCAAGCGATCCCACCGCCGTCCGAATCGTTGTGCTCCACCACCAAAAGCTGATCGTAAAAAAGACGAGTCCACAGGTCCATCCCAGGAAGAACGCACCTTTCCAGGATGCGCGTTGCCACGTCCAGAACAGCGCTGCTGCGCCGAGTGGTGCGGCCCACGCAAGTCCTACGCGTGGAAATGCAAGCGCAAACAACAAGCCGGAAAACGCCGCCACTACTATTGCACTGAGGCGTTCCGAGGATGGCATGATTCGTAAAGTCGGTTTTGTAACGGTTTTGGTCGTGGCGCTCATTGTTTCCGCGTGCGGCCGGCAAGTTACGCCCGACCACTTGGGTTTTGGTCCCGGCGGTTTAGAGCCGGGGTATATGAGCGTTCAGTTCAATGTCCAACAGGCATTCAACTTCCAAAGCGACTCGTACGCCATCGTTTTCAACACCTCCGGCAACGGGGTTACGCCGCTTCCCCAGACGCTGAGCAATAACTATGCCGGTTACTCGCTGGCTATCATCGTCGGGGCTGTGAACGGAAGCATCACCGCGCAAGCGTACTATTACTACCGGCCGGCGTCGACGACCCAGTTACCGGTGCTCTATCCGATCGGCGCGACGCCGCAACAGCTGATCTTCGTTGACAACAGCAACGGCCTCGGAAACCAGTTCACCGTAACGTTTTCGCGCAACCTCGCGAACTTCAACTTGTCGGCGACGCCGACACCAACCGGCTCACCCCTCTCGCCTAGTCCCTCACCCACCAGTTCGGGTGTTGGGGTCGGCTCGAAGTGGAACTTCAATTTCTTTGTGGTTAGCGGCTCGGTCGTGCAAGGCGAGAGTGCGGGCGCTCTTACAATCCTCGATTCGCTTGGAACCGGCGGTCCCACCGATACGTCGTACAACTCGCCGGTGCTCAATGTGAATTCCTCGTTCGACATCACGTTCCAAGCTCTGGTCGGAAATCATCCGAGCATTCCGGATGCGCTTGCCGGCGGCACGATCGCCAATAATCCTTAACGCGTCATACTGACCTAGAAGTTGAATGTTGTCGGTATAAGCGGTCCGGCTTGACCGACGGCAAATGATGCGCCTTGGGACGGGAAGGCGAGTATGTTGATCTGCATCGTCACGAGTTTTTGCGACTGATTGTAGAGCACTTGCAGCTGGTAGCAATCTCCGAACGTGTGCGTGAGATAGAGGACCTTGTCCTGAAGTTGCGCGTGCGCTTGCCAATCGATATCGGTCACAAACTGCACTGCGGTGTCGCGCCCGAAAGGCGTCGAAAGCTGTACGTTCGTGGTCTCAAATCCTTCACCCGGTCCGGGTATGAAGGACCCGCCGAGCAGTAGGATCGATCGCGGACTTGGCTGTGCCGTAAATTGATAGCTCCACGGCTGCGCGATGCCGTCAAAATTCGTTGCGTATCCGAGCGAAAGATTGTAGATATTGCCGTTGAGCACGCGCACGAGGTCTTGCGCGGTCTTGGTATTCGACGTCGGGAACTGATCGAGAGTGTAAAACGGCACGGACGCCGGCCCATTGTAGTTCTGCTCGTTATACGTCAGCGTGTTGATGAAGTGCTGGTTGATCGGCGTCGTCAAAGAAAACTGCTGTTGAATCGATGCCTTTAAGTCTCCCGTACCGTACGCGTACTGATTGACGTTGACGGTACCTTGGAAATCGCTGCCGAAGACCTGCGCGATTTCCGGTCCCAGCACGAAGGCCATGTCGGCGCGAGACGTGTTGAAATCGTACGCAGGTTCGCTGTACTGACCGATCGTGAAATTCGCCGACATCGGAAACCAGAAGTGATCGAAGAACTTGTACGGGCGGATCTGGAGTTGTGGCAGCTCTTCGTCGCCGTAGGGCTGTGTTGCCAGCGTCTTGTCCCACGTGAGCTGATAATCGGTGCCGGGCGTGGTGTAGTGCAGCAGGTCGTCGAACGTCGCCGTCGAGTTCGTCGAAGAGATACCGCCGAAGTCGGAATTGCTGCTCGAGAGCGAAAAGTTGAACGCGTTGCTCAGCTGCTGATTGAATTGATTGTTGTCGGTAAAGGTAAAGCTGTCGCTGCTCGATTGTGAGCCGACGGCACTGCGGCTGAAACCGTATTGTTGCGAGGCGTGCGCAGTCTGGTGCGCAATCGTTATATTGACGTTGGTGTTGGCGGGCAGATCCGTGTACGGGCCGTAGTTCGATTGATAGTTGAGCCCGAAGTTTGCCCGAAGCGTTTGCGAGATGTTTTCCGTCTCGTTGAACGTGAGATTGTCCGTCGTCTGATTCACGCGGCGGTCGTGGATCTCGTAGAAGTTGATATTTGCAGTGCGCCGCCCGTTTTTCTTGGTGTAAAAGGCGACGTACCCCAAGCCAAGACCGACTTTGGTGAAGTAATTGACGACGTAATATCCATAAAAATACTGGTCCTTACCGAACGTCGTCCGCGTCTTGATCCAGAACCCTTCGTATTCGTCGTAGCCGACGTCCGGGAAGTACTTCGGGCGGTTGTTGGGATTGTCGACCGTCCGCAGCGGTATGACGACCTTGGGAAGGAAGAACACGGCCGCGGCACCCAGCCACAGGACCGCCTTGTAAATGACGATCTTGTCGCCAGGATACACGTCCATGTTCTTTCCGGTAATGTGATAGCCGGAACGCGGATTCTCACACGTCGTCACGAACGGCTTTTGACCGTGTCCGATCCCGTCGGCGTCGGTGTGCAAATCCGTCGCAGCAAAGTGAACCAAACCGCGATCGACGCCTTCGGAACTCATACCACGTCCGTTGGTAAGGATCGCCGTCTGATCGATCGTGTCGAACGCGATCTTGTCCGCCTCGAGCACGGAGTCACGCGCGTGATTGATGATGAACGGATGACCGGTGATCGTGATCGTGCGTAAGCCGTCGTAGTGGGCTTGGTCGCCGACGATTTCTTCCGCGCCGTAGAGGATGTGAACGTTGCCCGACGCGTCGCCGGGTTTTCCTGGACCCGTGTTGCCGGAGACTTGATCTGCGAGGACGGCGATGTAATTGGGTGCGAGCGTCGGAACGCCGGTCGGTTGCGGCGTTGGCGACGGCGGAAGCTGACCTGCCGGCGTAATCGGCGGAGGCGTGTTGCCGCCTCGCTGTACGAAAACGGGCACATTTTGATTGAACGGATTCGGTGTGGGCGTCGGCACGGGCGGCGCGAGCGGCGAAGCTCCGGGCGAAGGTGTTGCGTAGAGCGTCGTCGTTGAATTTCCGTGCGGTGCGAAAGCCGGTGTTGGAAGCGCCGATGTGGTCGGAGACGGGCTTGGCGACGGGGACTGAACCTGAAATTGGGCGACGTACCGGCTGCCCTCGGGTTCAAACGATTGCGCCGTCTCTTGTGCGAATTGCTGGGCCTCTTTGACCGCACATGCCTGATGGTTCATCAGGTTGAGCACACGCTGGCTGTCGTCGGTCGTCGTTTGCCCGCGTGCCGGAACGTATCCGCACACGAGCGCGCATAGGCATGCAATTGCCGCCAAACCTCGGCGACTTGACGATAACAGGCGCACTCGCGTCAGTGTTCTTCCAACCAGAGTAAGATGAGCCCGGTGGTTCCCATTATGATATTGGGAAGCCACGCCGCGAGCAGCGGATCGATTTTTCCGTTCCGTCCTAGCGCGGCTGCCGCGGATGTCATCAAGAAATAAACAAAAAATGCGAGGATTGCCATCGCGGCACCGAGCGTGCGACCACGCTTGCCGAAACGCATCGCGAGCGGAATCGCGATGATAACGCCGATGAATGAAGCAAACGGCCACGCAAGTTTGTTGGCTAGGCTGATCTCCAGGCTGCCTAAAGCTGAGCCGCCGATGCCTTGGGCCTCGAGCGCTCTGACTTGCGTGTTGAGATCTTTACTCGACATCGCCCACGGGTCCGAGTTTGCCGTGCTCATGAATTGCGCGGCCGTTTCCGCGAGCGGCAACCCGACCAACACTTCCTTGACGTGCTGCTGACTCGTCATGAACCCGTTGCTGTCGTAGCGCGTATCGATAACGTCGTGGAGCGCAAGTTGCGTGTTCTCGACGGTCGCCGTCTTGGCTTGCAGCGTCTCGACGAAAACGCCATATCGCCCGACTTTGAAGACTTGCACGCCTTCCATCGTTTTGTTGTCGGGCAAGACTTGATTGACGTAGAAGACGTTGCCGCTATCGGGATCTTTGCGGAAGAACTGCGGCTCCACCGGGAGTGAGTTCGTATG
>JASHZC010000036.1 GCA_030042755.1 Vulcanimicrobiota bacterium
GGGCGGCAATTGGCCATTTCCGTCGGGCTCGGCGCACGGTTCTTCGGGCCGCGCGGACCAGGTTCGGTGGGCCGGCACTTGACGGTGTTGCAAATGTAGACCTCTTCGCGCGCGAACCCGATCGCGGCCAGCATCTTATCGAGCAATTGGCCGGCGCGTCCGACGAACGGGCGTCCGAGTAAATCTTCCGTTTCCCCCGGCCCCTCGCCGATTACCATCAGCGGCGCGCACGGATCGCCTTCCCCGTACACGTTGTTCCTGCGCTCCGATCCGATCTCGCATTTACGGCACGCTGAAGCGAGTCCGGCACCGGCCGCAAGGAGTCGAGCGCGGCGAGCGCGCTCTTCAAGCATGCGCCGGCTCCACTGGAACGGCTAATACGGCTTCGCCGAACGCAACGATCTTGCACGATCCGTCCGAACCTTCGCTAACGTGGAAGCTCAATCCGATTACCGCATTAGCGCCGAACGCCGAGGCGCGCTTGTACACCCCATCCAGCGCTTCGCCGCGCAATTGCTCGGCGTCGCTGATGAATTCCGTCGCCGACATGCCGATCAACATTCCCAAACTTCGAAACGTCGCGCGCAAACGATTGCGCGGCCGCGTTGCAATGCCGGACACATACCCAAAGCGCTTGACGATATGGAAGCCCTCGAGCTCATCAAAGGTGACGACGTTGTCCGGCGCAATCAACGGCTTACGCCCACGGCAGGCGACCGGACCGCGTCAGCGGGAATGTTGGCAGCCGTCATGGCGCAGACTTCACCGTCCGTTCTTGTGATCCGCCTCGATGCGATTGGCGACGCCCTCGCTCTGACACCCCTGCTTGCCGCCCTTCGCAAACGCGGGATCCCCGTCGATCTGGTGATGCGCCCGGGCAACGCCGACGTCTTCTCGACGCGCGCCGCACGGACGATCGAACGGGCGCCCTTTGCGCTGAGATCGTCGTCCCCGGAAAACCTTCGCGCCATCGCACGCTTCGGTGCCGGCTTGCGGAAGAACGGATACACCCACGTGCTCGTAGCGACCGAAGACCCCGGCGGTTATCGCTTAGCGCGCGCAATCGGCGCGCCCGAGCGAATCGGGTTCGTGAACGGCTGGGGTAAGCCGTTCAAGACGATCTGGGCAGGATCGATGTTAACGCGTCGCATCGTGCGCACTGCGGGTCTCGATCCGCGCGCGCCGCACGAATGCCAAGTGCTGTGGCAACTCGGTCGAGGTCTCCTTGGCGACGTGCCGATTCCGCGCGATCCCGCGATTCTTGCGCCGCTCTTACTCGAGCACGATGTTTCGCGCGGTACGCGTGTCGCGTTTCAAGTCACCGATAAATGGGATCGGCTGGGTATCGACTTTTCGCGCGTCGTACAAGCGTTGCAATCGACAGCGTCGATATGCGACGTGCGTGCGATAGCAGCCGCCACCGAGTCAGCCTACGCGGATCGCGTAGCCCATGCATCCGGCATCGAAGTCGAGCGCTTTGCCGAACTGCTGCCGTGGAAAGAAGCGATAGCTAAGGCAGGCGCGATCGTCGCGCCGGATTCGGGCGCATTGCACGTCGCAGGCATGGTCGGGACTCCGACCGTAGCAGTCTTTCCGCTAACACGCGAGTTCGCGTTGCAAACGGCGCGCTGGTCTCCGTGGGCGGCGCCATATCGCATCGTTCCCGCCGACGGTAATTGGCCCGAAGCCGCGGCAGCGGCGCTCTCCGAGCTGCTCCCCCGCTAGCGGCAGCCGCTCGCGCGCCGGTAGAGTTCGATACCGCCATCGCGGCGCACGAGCGTATAAACGCCTGCATCGACAAGCTGAGCAAACGCTGCGCCATACTCTTGCAACCGCGGTGAATCGGGATAGTCACGATCGATAAGGACGAAACAGGCGTCGATCGAATCGCTGGGACTCTCGGGAAGTAGTCGCGCGTTCGGGTCGCGCAATGCAAGGTGCGTGTACGCTTCTTCTTGTGTCGCGATCGAAACGTCGGCCGGCAGTGACGCCAGCACCGCGTCGAGCGCGACGTCGCGTGGCGCTCGTGCGTGCAAGTTCAGCCCGGGGTGCAGCGGGTCGGCCACGGCAAATTCCACAACGCACAGCGCGGCGCACACCCACAGCGCACGCCGTGCGTTCACATTTGAGAGCTTGCGAACGGCGAACGCGAACGCCACGAGCACGTACCCGAGCCACGCGCCTGCGTAATGCGTGCCTAGGGTAAATGTGGTCGACATGCGCGAGAGCAACACTTCGGCCAGCGGCGGAAGCGCGACCCAGATGAAACGCGAACGAAACGGCAGAAAGGCCAGCGGCCCAAAGATCAACAGCAAGAAACCCAGCCGCTGCAACACTCCCACCGGGAAGAGCGAGCGCACGTCGGCCCCGCTCCAAGCGTAGAAACGCTGCGGCGACCAGTGTGCGCTCGGAACGTGCTGCGGTTGAATAGTGTGAAAGAAATAATACGCAGCGAAGAACGCGAGGATGGCGATGCCGAGCGCAGTCCATCCCGCGCGCGTTCCGCGAAATCGCCATGCGCCGGCTGCTCCGGCGATACCCACGAAGATGGCTTGATCTTCCTTCACGGCAATTGCGCCCAGCGCGAACACAACCATCGCAGCCAGGTATCCGTTGTCGAACGCCCAGATGGCCCACGCAACCGCCGCGGGGGCGAAAGCATTTTCGTGAAAGTCAACGAACGCAAGACCGCCCAGCGGCGGATACAGCGCGACGATCGCAGCGCACCATCGCGCGATCGCAATACCCATACGCCCGACTACGAGTCCGTAGATGGGCGGAATGACGAGTGCACACGCCACCGATTGGAGCGCGATCAGCGCGATCGGCGAGCGCCAAAACCAGAGCACGATTCCAGCAAGATACAGAATCGGCGAGAAATGAAACGCCCAGTGGCTTCCCTCGATTTGATTGCAGAAACAGCCGAACGCGCTTGTCGCGGTTTGCGCAAAGATCCCGAAATCAACGAAGTTCCGGTGCACGTGATACCGGATCG
>JASHZC010000336.1 GCA_030042755.1 Vulcanimicrobiota bacterium
TCGCGAGAGGTTCCGAGAAACAGGCGTGTGACTTCGTCGTAGTTTTCCACACCGGAAACGATGTGATTGCTCTTCAAGTATGCGTTGTATGCGTGCCACGAAAAATTTGCCAGCGACACGTTGATGTGTCGGCGATTGCGCTCGCGCATGGCGGCAAAGTCCTGCCATACCTGCGGAGCGAAGGTTTTTTGAGAATACCGTGTTTCGGGTGGGAGATAAAGAAAGAGCTCGAGCCATCCGGAGTACCTTACCACCGGATCATTAGAGCGAAGGCAGCTGACAATTGCCAGAAAGTTCGCTTCGTCTTCCCTGGCATAGCCGGCGACGTGGCTCCACTCGTGCGACAGGGCAAACGGGCGCTCGAACCACAGCAGGTCGCTTGCCAGATGCACGTCGAGGGCTAGCGGGTTGATATAGCCGCTCGTGCCGGTTGCGACCATGAACGGATCGGAAATGGTCGGTTTGGGGGCACCCGTCAATGGGGTCCACGTGTTACCCCCCGCCTGCACGACCGGCAACCAGGCGCGGTATAGCAAATCCAGATCGAGCGGATCCGAAGCGCGGGCATGGGCCTGCGGCGCGAGACGATTCATGTTTGCTATGGCGATGCGCCGAAGCGCATCGACGGCCTGGGGTGTAACGCGTTCCTGCAGGTAGTCGAGGCGCGCTTCGATCGGCGCGCGATTGTAGTTCCAGCCCCAGCCGGCTTCGAACCAAAATGCGTAAACCGAGACGACGGCAAGCGCGCCCAACCAGTCTCGCCGGATCAATCTCCACACCAACATCCCGAGACCCGCGATTACCACGATGTCGCCGAGCGACCACGGCAGCGGCGAGCCGATCGCAAAGAGCGCGTGTTGCCAGACGGGGTAGAATCCGTTGACGAACCTCTGCTCGACCCACTCCGGCGACGGCCGCCACAACACTGCTCCAACGCCGAGCGCAACCAGCGCAATTCTCAGCCAAAATGCAAAGGAACCCCGCAGTGCGAGGCTCCTTTCGAGACGGGAGCGCGCCTTCGCGTTAGCGCTTGGAGAACTGGAAGCGCTTGCGGGCTCGTTTGCGCCCATACTTCTTCGATTCTTTTTCGCGCGGGTCACGCGTCAGGAATCCGCTCTTACGTAATACTTCTTTGAAAGACGCGTCCATTTCGACCAGTGCGCGTGCGATGCCGTGGCGAACCGCGCCGGCTTGTCCGGTCACGCCGCCGCCCTCGGCTTTCACGATCACGTCGTAACGGCTGGTGCTTTGGGTCGCCTCCAGCGGCTGTCGAACGATCTGCTGTAATTGCGGACGCGGGAAATACTCGTCGATCGGTTTGTTGTTGACCGTGATAACTCCCTGACCGAGCACGAGTTTCACGCGCGCGACAGCGCGTTTGCGACGACCGGTAGCTTGAATTTGCGAAGAATCCACGTATGGCTCCTAAAACAGCGGCTGCGGCTTTTGCGATTCGTGCGGATGCGCGGCGCCCGGATACACCTTGAGGCGGCGCAGTTGTACGTCGCGCGTGCGATTGGTCGCGAGCATGCCGCGCACGGCTTGCTCGATCAAACGCTCCGGCGATTTGGCGTGCACTTCGCGCGCCGTTTGCGTGCGCAGCCCGCCCGGAAATCCGCTGTGACGGCGATAGACCTTCGCGTCCCACTTCTTGCCGCCCAGTTCCACCTTCTCGGCGTTGATCACGATCACGTGATCGCCATCGTCAACGTGGGGAGTCCATGAGGGCTTGTGCTTCCCCGAGAGTGCGCGCGCGATACGTACGGCGAGCGTGCCCAGGCGTTGCCCGGCCGCGTCGACGATGTACCAATCGGCTTTCGTCTCTTCCGCTTTTTGCAGAGTCGTTCGCATAACCACCGCATCTTACCGGGCGTGCACGCCCGCGTCAAGCGATTTTCGAAGATTGCAACTGCTTGACATATACTTGAGTAATCAAGTATTTTAAGCCTCTATGCCAAACGATAGCCTCGCTACGATTCTTTCTCTCGCCTCCGCATACGCCCGCGCTTCCCGCGCACTCGACGTCCACGGCCTGAGCTTTGCAGAGATCCGCCTTTTAGAAGCACTCTTGCGTTCTCAATCCGGACGCCGCCCCACGGACCTGGCAGGCGAGCTGCACCTGACGGGATCGGGGGTCACGCGCGCGCTGCTCCCGCTCGAGAAGCGTGGAATCGTCGAGCGCCGTCCCGACCCGCAGGACGGCCGTGCCTCCTTGGCCCGGCTGACGCCCGCAGGCCGGACCTTGATCGGCGAAGCGATCGAGCAGGCCGGGGAAAGGGCTGCCCGTCTCGTTCGGCGTTTGAGCGTCGGCCAGGCAAAGCAGCTCCAGCGCCTCCTCGAAGAGATCGACCGCTAAAAAATCGGCGGCATTGCAAACGAGTCGTATCCGTCGTACGACACGCCGGCGAGGTACAGCCCGTGCGCGGGTGCGGTCAGCCCGGCCGCACTGCGGTCGCGCGCGGCGAGCACCGCAGGCATCGCGTACGGATCGCGACGTCCGAGGCCGCACTCCACCAGCGTTCCTACGATCGTGCGAACCATGCGATGGAGAAAGCCGTCGGCGCTAATGTGCACGCGCACGAGCTCGCCGTGCGCCGCAATTCCGACGTCCCGCACCGTTCGAACGGTTATTCCGTTCTCCGGAAGCACGCCGCAAAACGAACGAAAGTCGTGCTCGCCGCGCAAGAATCCAGCCGCGGCGCTCATTGCATCCAGATCCAAGGCAACTCGATACACGTGATACGCGCGGTGCGCGAGCAGCGCCGAACGATCGCGCCTGTTTAGAATCGCGTAGACGTAGGTGCGCTCGCGTGCGGAAAAACGTGCCGAAAACTCTTTCGGAACAAGCGCGACATCGCGCACGGCGACGTCACGCGGCAGGCTCGAGTTGAGCGCGACTGCAAGTCGTTCGAACGGAAACGAGCGGGAGGTGTGAAACGAGATCACCTGCCCGCTCGCGTGGACGCCGGTATCGGTACGGCCGGCGCCGGTTATTCTGATCGGTTCTTCCAGCAGCTCGCCGAGTACGCGTTCAAGTTCGCCGGCGACGGTGCGACCTCGCGCTTGCACTTGAAAACCGAGAAAGGCCGTGCCGTCATATTCGACCGCACAGCGAACCGTCTGCGTTATGCGTGCGCCGTCTCGCGCTTCGGGACGGTCCGCTTCTCGTCCAGATCCAGCAGATCGGGCCACGTGGTCACATCGGTCCGGTCCGGAGCGATCTGGTTGCGCAGTTCGAGGAAGTATTCGAGCGATTCTCCTTCGGGTTTGCGGTTGACGAACTCGTCATTCCAGGCCTCGATCTCCTGGGGCGTCTTCTTATCGACGAAGCTCTTCACATAAGCTTCGACTTCGGCGTCGTTCTTGGCGTTCTTCATCACGTCCATCAACGCCTCATGGTCGATGTCAAGGAACGCGAACAACGATCGATCCATCGGACAATTGTAAGAGTATTCGCCGTTCGTGCCCTCCGCGGTCGCCTTGCCTTTGTCGAGCATACGGCCGACGTGCACGACGCCGAAAACTTTTTCACGCACGCTGCGCGGATACGAAGTGGTCAGATCCATGAAGGATTCTCCTGAAGCTGCGGATTGATAACGATATCCGTGACACCCGCCGCTTCGCGCCGGTTTCGGTTCTCGGTATTTGCAATCTGCTGGCTGGTTGCCGCCGGCCTTCAAGTGTATGCCGGCGACGTCGGCGTTCACGGATCGATGGTTGGGGCCTACGTTCCGGCGTGGCTCTTGGTGGTCGCAGCGATACCGTGGTGGTCGCTCCTTGTGCCGGCAATCATCGACGGCGCAGCGGCGTTTGCAGCCGCGCGCTTCTCCGACGCAGCGTCGCGCGCGTTCACCGTTGCGAACGCCGCCGGTTTGATCGCGTATGCGTTCGTCAGCATTGCGGTGATCTTTTACGTCGCCTTCGCAAGCAACGGCATCAGCTAGCGCGCGTTAGAGCGAATTCTCGCAGGCGGCATGGTGGCAGCCACATGTGGTGTGCGGCGGAGCGTCGGGATCCGCTTTCGCCGCTTCACGACATCGATCGCTGCAGTAGGTCTCGCCTAGATCCACGTAACACGTGCATTGCGCGTGATCGCACTTCTGTCCGTCCACCACCCACTCCGGATATGCGAGCTTATTTCAAGCTCTTCAAGTATGCCACGATGGCCCGCGCGTCTGCATCGTTGAACCGATACGCCGGCATTGGCGGATTCGCCGTCTTGCCGCTCGGTAAGAT
>JASHZC010000337.1 GCA_030042755.1 Vulcanimicrobiota bacterium
GAGGCGCTCGGGATCGAACCGCCACCTCCACCGCCACCGCATGCGGTGACGGCCAAAGTCAACACGGTGAGCCCAGCCACGAGCGAACGACGAACCAAGAACAACCCTCCCCCTAAGCCTTGAAGCCTAACCCACCAACGTAAGGCAACCCTGGGAGCGTTACATAAGCTAACCGCGTCTTAACGAACGCCATACAAGGCCCAGGGCCATGACCGTTGCGCGGCGCTGCACCGTATCGCGGTCGCCGCGAAAAACGAACCGGTACGGCTTAGGGTTCCCTGCGATATCGACTCCGAACCACACCAAACCAACAGGCTTCTCCTCACTTCCGCCATCCGGCCCAGCGATTCCGGTCGTCGAAAGCCCGTGCGTCGAATGCAACTGCTTGCGCACGCCAACTGCCATTTCAACGGCCGTTTGCTCGCTGACCGCTCCGAACTGCGCTAGGGTTTTTTCGCTCACGCCTAGCCCCGCAACTTTGACGGAATTGTCGTACGCGACGATATCGCCGAGGAAACTCCTCGACGAACCCGGCACGGCGGTCAATGCAGCCGCGATTCGTCCACCCGTGCACGACTCGGCGACGGCAATCGTCTGACCTTGCGACTGGAGAAGATCGTGGACGGCCGCCGCCAACGACGTGCCGTCTGCGCCGAACACAAAACCATCGAGACGGGAGCGAATTTCGCGTTCGACCGGTTCGATCATCGCCTGCGCGCGTTCGTGGGACGAAGCCTTTGCCATGATCTTCACGTCGCACAGCCCTTCGTGCGCAAGGACGCCGATCTTCGGATTTTCTCCGCTACGAAAAAGATCTTGGATTCGATGGTCGATCTCGGATTCGCCGATGTTGACGGTGTGGAGAACGCGCGTGTAGATTGCATCCGCAATCGCATAGCGCTCGCGCAAGAATGGGACGAGCTTTCCCGTGAGCATCGGCCGCATTTCGCGCGGTACCCCAGGCATGCACGCGACGAACTTGTCGCCCGCGCCAAATGCAACGAAACCGGGCGCTGTGCCTCGCGGATTCTCCAGCACGAGACTCCCGCGAGGCACGTACGCCTGTTTGCGATTGTTCTCGCGCATCTCCCGCCCCATTTGTGCAAAGAATTCTTGCATCTGACGCAGGGAGGGCTCGTCCAGCTCGACGTCGAGGCCGAGCGCGTCGCACACGGCCTCTTTCGTCAGATCGTCGACGGTGGGGCCGAGACCACCCGTCGTAATCACGCCGTCGACACGGCCAAGCGCGGCGCGAATCGCGTTCGTGATGCGCAGCCGATTATCGCCGACGGCATGCGTACCATACACGTCGATGCCGGCGGCCGCAAGCGATTGCGCGATGAACGCCGTATTCGTGTCGGTCAACTGCCCGAGCAAAAGCTCGGTGCCGACGGCGATGAGCTCAACGCTTGCCGGCATGAGGGCGCAACGCTTGCAGTTCGTCTTCGAACCACGTCGGATACGAAAACTCCACCTGTGCGTCGAATCCTTTGGCCGCGTCGACCATGGCCGCTCGTCGTAAATGCGATTGCGCGGCACCGGGATGCCGCTCTTTTATTCGAACCTTCTGCGTAGCGAGGCAGTCGATGAAGCGGCCGAACTTTTCGTCCATCGCAGCCTGCAGCCGCTCTTTCAGGCGTTTGCCTACGCGCGGCGCGAGACCCGTCGTTGCGATCGCGATGCGCACCGGTCCACGCTTGGCAATCGCGGACATCGCAACGAAGCCGTACTTCGGCTGATCGATGCAGCACAGCAAGAACCGGTGACGATCGGCAAGCGCGCGCAAGCGCGCAGAGAGCGCTTCGTCTTGCGGGCACGAGATCACGAAGAACGCGTCGATCACGTCCCGCTCGGCCACAGCCCCGGGATCCTTGATCCAGAGCACGTCGGCGCCGGCTTCGCGCAGCGCCGCCTGTTTCTCGACCGCCTCACGATCCGTGGCTTCGCCGATCACAACGCAGCGCCGCCCTCGTAGATTCAAGCTCACCGGAAAGAACGGAATGTGTTCCATTAGTAATCCACCGGGCGCAAGTAAAACTCGTTGATCGCCGTGTTGCTGAGCATCGCGGTCGTCGGAAGGTGGCGCTTCCAATGCGTCGCGTCGACGCGTCCGCGCACCAGCGCCACGTCGTGCGCGTCAAAGCCGCGCTCGACCAACTGCTCGTCGCTGTAGCCCAGCAACAATTGCGCGAGGATTGCGTCCGCCCGCGCGTAGGTGATGCCCAAATCGCCTTCGTCCGTTTGATCCGCCTCCAGATCCGCGCTGGGTGCTTTGTCGATCAAAGGCTGTGGCACGCCGAGATAACGCGCAAGTTCCCAGACCTGCGTCTTGAACAGGTCTCCGATTGGATTTACCGGCGGCGTGTCGTCGGCATGCCAGGTGAAATATCCGAGGAGCCGCTCGGTCTTGTTTCCGGTTCCGATCGGCAACGCGTCGAGCTTTGCAGATTGATCGAAGAGCACGACCATGCGGGTGCGCGCCATGACGTTGCCGCGCCGGCGCGCGTCGGCTTCCGGTTCGAATTGGAGATAACCGTCGACGGCGTCGGTGATCTCGATCGTTCGCGCGGTCACGCCGAGCTCATCGATCACGAGCTGCGCATCGGCCAAGCTTGCCGGGCTGGACGTTTTATAGGGCATGCGAATCGCATAGACGTTCTCGGGCCCAAGCGCGCGAGCGCACAGAAACGTCGTAACTGCCGAATCGACGCCGCCCGAGAGTCCAACGACGGCACGCTTGATCCCGCGGCGCACGACGAGCTCATCGCGCAAAAACGCGACGAGCCACCGCGTCGCAACTTCAGCATTGATTGCAGGCGGCTGCAGCAGCGCGTCATTCGAGGCGGCTATGACTGCGATCGTTTTCACGTGCGCCCCTTCGGTAACGGAAGTTCCTCGTCGAGCAGAAGATCGGGAAGCACCGCACCAAGGTCGCCGAGCAGCGGCAGGGACGCGCGCGCCAAATCGGCCTCACGAAGGTCGAACGTGCCGCGAACCACACACTCGTCGAGCTCCGGGGCCTGTACCGTAATCCTTCCGCGCGGATCGATGATGCACGACGAACCCGTCATGCCCTTTCCGCCTTCGAAGCCGGCCAAACCCGCGTAGATCACGTACACGCCATGCTCGCTCGCTGCGGCTTGCAAGATCGAGCGCCAGTGCGAGATCGATGTGAGCTCGCCATCGCCCTCGACGCCACGGCCCGGCGCAGCAGAAGGCACGAGCAGTACGCGAGCGCCCTTGATCGCAGCAATCGTCGGCATGATCGCGTGCCACACGTCCTCACAAATGAGCATTGCCATGCTGCCGAATCTGGTTTCGAACGTTTGCAGCCGCCGGCCACGCGAGAGAAATCGCTCTTCGTCGAACACGCCGTACGTCGGCAAGAACATCTTTCGATGCACGTGCACGATTTCGTGATCGCTTCGCCCGGCGCGCACGTAGACCGCGCTGTTGTAATACGTTCCGTCGTCGTTTTCGTAGAAGCCGCAGCACAGATCGACTTCGCGATCGCCGGCGCCGTCGCGCCATGCCCGAACGAGATCGTCTGCAAACGCCTGCGCCGGTCGAGCGAGATCGTACACGGCGCCCTCGAGGAAATAGCCCGTCATCGCCGCTTCCGGGAGCGCGATGAGGTCTGGCATCGCGCCGTCGGAAGCCAGCTGCGCGAAGATCTCGCTGCACTCGGCGAGGTTTTCTCGATACCGTCCCTTGGCGGGCTTGACTTGAATGATGCTAACTTGTGCCGGCACTCGTTGCCACCTCGATCATCTGATCGATCGGCTCGCGCAACCCGCACTTCGCCGCGCACTCTTCCGCCGGATACGTCCAAATTTCCGCAAGAGTCGGATGAAGATGTGGTATGCGCATGAACTGCTCCACCGTCGCGTGATAGTTCATCGCCACGATGACTTCGTGAATCAGCTCGGAGGCTTGCGGTCCGATGATCGAACCACCCAGGATCTCCCCGGTAAGGTGCCGCGCCATTAACTTCACGAAACCGCGGGTCTCGTTCAGGCACATCGCCTTTCCATGCTCGGCGAAATCATATCGGCCGACACAATAGGGTATCCCATCCCGCTGGAGCTCCTTCTCCGTTTTCCCGACGTGCGCGATCTGCGGATCGGTGAAGATCGTGTGCGCGCTGACGATTCGGTAATCGGCTTCCTCGTTGGCACGCGAGATTGCGTTGCGCGCCGCGATTTCGCCCTGATAAATTGCTACGTGCACGAGCTGATTGTCCCCGACGACGTCTCCAACGGCAAATATGTGCGGCACGTTGGTACGCAGCGTGAGGTCGACCGGAACACCATCGCGAGAATTGTACGTAACGCCGGCGGCCTGCAGGCCAAGACCCGCGACGTCCGGGACGCGGCCGAGCGCAAAGAATATCTCGTCGACCTCAATCTCGCGCTGCTTTCCGTCTGCTACGTAACGCACGATCTTCTTCGCCCCACGCCGATCGACGCGCTCGAGCTTGGTGTGGGTCACGACGTCGATTCCATCTTCACGAAAGTACCCGGTGATCGCGCTGCCGATGTCGTCGTCGGTGTCGGTCAGCAGGTGACCGCTGCGAATCAACATCGTCGTCTGCGCACCCATACGCGAAAGAAACTGTCCAAGTTCACACGCGGTGTAGCCGCCGCCGAGGACAGCGACCGATGCCGGAATCGATTCGAGTTCGAGCACCGAGTCGCTGTCGAGATAGCCGGCTTCTTTCAATCCCGGAACCTCGACCGGGGCGATCGCGCTGCCCGTTGCGACGATAAATGACGTGGCGCGCAGCGTCATATCTTCGCCCACTTGAAGCACGCTATCCGACAGAAATCGCGCCTGACCGAGGTAGAGTGGGAACGTTTCGATCCCCTCGACGCGATAGTCCGCGAATTCCTTGACCAGCGTGCGCTTGCGCTGCGCGATGAACGGCATGTCGGGCGCAATCGTGCCATCGATGCGTATCCCGAGTGCCCCCGCGCGGCGTGCGTGCGCGATCGCATCGCTGGATGCAATCAGCGCTTTGCTCGGCATGCATCCGCGTAAAATGCACAGACCACCGAGCGGTCCATGATCGACCAGCGCAACGTTCGCGCCCATCTCGCGTGCCGTACGCGCAGCTGCGTAGCCGCCGGAGCCCGCGCCGACGACGACGAGATCGTAGTCTACGACGCTCACGATCAGTGACCGGCGGGGCGAGCGCCGAGCCGATGGATCGATTCGACGAACCGGACCGTTCCGGTCGAGTGCACCAGGATCGAATGCGTGCGCGCGTGGTTGCCGAAGAACCGCACGCCTCTCACGAGGTCGCCATCGGTTATTCCGGTAGCGCAGAAGATGACTTGATCGCTTCTCACAAGATCATCAATCGTCAAAACGCGGTCGAGGTTGCCGAATCCCATCTCGATCGCGCGCTGCGCCTCTTCCTCGTTCCGTGGTTGCAGCCGCCCCATGAAATTTCCGCCCAGGCACTTGATGGCTGCCGCCGCAAGCACGCCCTCGGGAGCACCGCCCGTGCCCATCGCGACGTGAATGCCGGTCGTGTCGATCGCGGTGGCGATGCATGCGTCCACGTCACCGTCGGAAATCAGTTTGATGCGCGCGCCGGCGTCGCGCACTTGTTTGATCAGGTCGGCGTGACGAGGACGGTCGAGAATCACGACGCAAACGTCCGCGAGCGGTTTTTCCAGTGCGTTGGCAACGGCTTCGAGGTTTTCGCCGACCGGTGCATCGATATGCACGTACGGCGCGGCTTTTGGACCGACGGCGAGTTTCTTCATGTACGAGTCCGGAGCGTGCAGCAAGCCTCCGCGCTCGGAGATGGCCATTACGGCAATCGAATTGGGCAACCCGTTGGCGACGAGGTTCGTTCCCTCGACCGGATCGACCGCGATGTCGACCTCGTATCCTCCCGAACCAACCTCCTCACCGATGAAGAGCATTGGAGCTTCGTCCCGCTCTCCTTCACCGATCACGATGCGTCCCGCGATCTCCATCTCGCCCAGTGCTTCGCGCATCTTTTCGACCGCGGCCCCGTCGGCAGCATCGCGCTCTCCGCGCCCCATCCAGCGAGATGCCGCGAGCGCCGCGCTCTCGGTAACCTTGATGAAGTCGAGCGAGTTGACCATGCCCCCGGCTCTACAAGGGAACCCCCGCGATTCCTTTAAGAAATGTCGCCGTGTCCAGCCACGTTCATGCCCCGCAACCGTCCGCTCGCGCTTCGGTAGCAAGCGATTTGCTTGCGGCGGGACCCGCCCTTTGTTCGATCGTCGCGCTCGCGGGATTCACGCTTGGTTTCTTCGCGTGGCTTGCGTTCATCGTACCGATGCGCAGCGCTGCGCTCAGCGACCTTGGCCTACTCGTTGCGCTCGTGGGAGGCACCGGCGTGACGCTGTGGCTGTGGCAGCTGTACGCGCACTACTTCTCACGCCGCGCCGGCGTAACGTATGCGCGTTCGCTGCGATATGACGCATTCACGTGGGCATCATTCATTTTGCTCTGGTTGACGTTCGTATTGTCGCCGAGCTTTACCGAGGGCACCTCGCGGCTCTTCGTGATTTGTGCGGCGATCTTTTGCGTCGGCAAAGTGCTGATCGCAGCCAGACTCAATCAGACCGTTCGAGAAGTTCTCCTCGACTTCGTCGCAACGCGCACGGCGATTATCGTCATCGCAGAACTCGCTGCCGTCATTATCGGACAGCGCGCGGGACAGCACGTGCAAGAGTCGACCACGCCGCTGCTCGACGTTTGGGGACGGTGGGACGCCGTCCACTACTTGCAAATTGCGGCGCGCGGATATGAAGGCACGGACATGGCCTTCTTTCCTCTCTTTCCGCTGATGATCCGGATCCTTGGACGGCTGGTCGGCAATCATCTGATCGCGGCGCTCTTGATCGCGAATGCCTCCTTCTTCTTCGGCTTGCTCTTTTTGTACAAGCTCCTCGAACACGAGTACGACCGGCCGACAGCGCGCCGCGCGATTTTTTACGTATCGATCTTTCCCTCGGCATTCTTCTTCTCCGCTGCATATACCGAGTCGCTGTTTTTCATGCTTACCGTCGCGTCGTTTTATTACATGCGAGCGCATCGATGGTTGATTGCCGGCATCATTGGTTTCTTCGCAGCGATGACCCGCGTTGAAGGCGTTTTGCTCGTCGTACCGTTCGCGATCGAATGGTACATGCAGTATCGGCCGGAGCTGCGCGCCCATCTCTCGAGCCTCTTTGCCGGTGCGATCGTCCCGTTCGGGCTTTTCGTGTACATGGGGTATCTCTGGGTGCTGCAGGGCGATCCGCTCTACTTTTCACACGTCCAGGTCAACTGGGACCGCCATCTTGCGCCGCCGTGGGTAAGCGTGATGACCACATTCCACAAGATTGCGGTCGCTACGCAGGGTCAGACCATCGCCAATGAAACGATGGAAATTGCATTTACCGCGCTCATGATCGCGGTGCTTCTCGGTGGCTGGAAACAGCTGCGCCCGTCGTATATCGTGTATATGGCGCTTTCGATACTCATCCCAATGTCGACGTCGAGCCTGATGAGCATGCAACGCTTCGCTCTCGTGCTCTTCCCGATGTTTGCGATCCTTGCGCGATGGGGCGACCGGCCATGGGTCAACAATCTGATCGTCGCATTCTCTCTTCCGCTCTTAGGATTGTTTACCGTGCTCTTCGCAGATTGGTATTGGGTTGCATAACGGCATCACGTCGTTCGCCGGTCGCCGCGGCGTTCGTCAGTTCGTAAAATTTGGGATTGTGGGAGCGTCGGGATTGCTAGTCAATCTCATCGTCTTCACCGTGTTGCAGCGGCTCGATCCGCGCCATATGGAGGCGATGCACTACAACGTCCTGTATTCGATCGCGTTTCTCTCGGGCGGCGTTTCGAATTACTGGCTCAATCGCATCTGGACGTTTCGTTCGACCGGCCACGCCGTTCGCGAGGGCGCGCAATTCCTGACGGTTTCGGTGGTGGCTCTGGTCGCGGGCCTCATCGTCTCGGCCTTCGTCGCCCCATGGCTCGGGCACGGCCACCGCACCTGGTTCATCGCGACGCTGGCGGGCATTTTCGTCAACTTTTTCGTCAATAAGTACTGGACGTTTAGGAACGCAGGCGCGGGACGCGCGCAATGAGCGAACGGCGCTTCAGCCTTTGGCTGCTGCTCATCGTAGCGCTTGCCGTTCTCCTGCGGCTCAAGGGCATCCATAATCCTCTCCTCGACCATCCGGCGTGGCGGCAGGGCGATACGGCGAGCATCGCTCGCAACTTCGCGCATTTGCAGTACAGCATCATGTACCCCCAAACCAACTACGACGGCCCGCCGCCGAATTACGTCGAGTTGGAGCTGCAAATCGTGCCGTTCCTCGCGGCGACGCTCTACAAAATCTTCGGCGTGCACGAGATCTTCGGCCGCTTGATCACGCTCGCGTTCTCCGCCGGTACGGTAGCCGTCCTCGGGTATTTCGGTCGCTGGTTATTCGGAAGCGCGATCGCGGGCCTAGTCTCGGCATATTTCTTTGCAGTCTTTCCGGGAAGCATCTATTACGGTCGCACGTTTACGCCCGACACCGCCATGGTGTTCTTTCTGACCGCTGCGCTCTACGTCGTAACGCGGCTCGTACTGGAAGATGAAGTTTTCCACCCGCGCTCGTTGGCGCGCGCCACGGCTTTGCTTACGCTCGCGTATTTGGCCAAACCGGTCGCCGTGGTAGGGCTGGTTCCGGTCGGAGCGACGCTTTGGGAGCGCGTGCGCAGCGGACGAACGATGCGCCCGACCGCAGTCGCCGTGCTGCTCCTCGTTCCGCTCATCATTCTCTGGCTGTACGACGCACGCGTGAGCGAGCACGCCGAATGGCACTGGGCGAGCGGCATCACGACGCTGCACGTGCTTCCCGCGCTTAGAGACGCACTGACAAGCGTGCACGGTTTCAGCCTCAAGTTCGTGCAGTTCCGCGAAGTCCTGGGCATGCTTCGCGCGACCATGCTCGGGCCGATTGCGTTCGTCTTGGCTATTGCCGGATTCATCGCTCTGCCATGGATCGAGGCGCGAAGCAAGCCGCTCCTGTGGGGGTGGCTGATCGGCGGACTCGCGTACACGTACGTCGTGGTCACCGTCGAACGTGTCGACTATTACATGTATCTCCTCTTGCCGCTCTGCGCGCTGATCGTCGGCGGGCTGCTGGCGCGATTCATCGCGTGGGTCGGCACGGTTCATGCGGATGCGATCGCTCGTTCGGCGATCGTAGCGCTCGTGCCGATTGCGGGACTCGCTACGCTCGTACAAGCGTTTGGAGCGATCGCGCCATACTACGAATACAGCAAGCAGACGTACCGGAACGCCGTTACGCTGGATCGGACGCTCGCGCCGGGCGCGTTGGTCGTGGTCGGCCATTATGGCCCCGATGTGCTCTATTACATCAACCGCTACGGCTGGGAGGAAGATCCCTACCTTTGGACGCCGTTCGATGAGGAAAGCGCGATCAAAAAGGGCGCGCGCTATTTCATCTCAATCGAAGACAATCGATTACGGCGCAACCTCGAGCTTTGCGCGTGGCTGCAACGGTTTCCGATGCTCAACCCAAATGCGCAGTGGCCCGTGTACGTGACCGATCCTGCGCACGAGCTGCCCGGCGCCGATGCGTTCTGGCGTGCCTTCCGCCGCGCCGAGGCGTCAGGAAACGCCCGCGCGTTCCTCGACGCTCACCGCGCGTGCACTCCCCCGAGCTGATCGGTGGCGTCGATCCGGCCGAGTACGTACTGAGCGCGTTCGAAGGCGTCCGGGCCGACGTGGATCGCTCCGCGGAAGGGATAGTCGAGCGCGGTGGTCAGAAAGATGATCAAGCCGATCAAGAGTGCCAGCGTGCCAATCATCGCGGTTTGCATCATCGTTTGCCGGAAGCCGAAAAGATAGGTAAATCCGATCGTGATGAAGCCGCCTGCGAACACGACGAACCACATGACGCTGTTGAGGCCGCTCGCATCCTCGGAGACGCGCGCATCGCGATCGAGCAACGCTTCATCCATCGCGCTCACCATAAGCGGATAGAGTCCCACCTCGCGCGGATTTGAGGGAACCGTTGCCCTAACCTCGTGTGAAAGAACTTCCACGCTATTGGTCGCCGGTAGACTGTTCGTTCCGGCTTGAAGCGCCGGCCAACCGAGACGAATCTCGGTATCGACGTACGCTCGCAGATCCTTGCGGATCTGAGCTCCCCCCTCGAACATCCCGGCGTCGCGATAGACAGTGATCAGATTACTCGCTTCGTCGTACGTTCGCGTTTCGGCATCGACGAAGCGCTCCCACACACCCACCGCGACGAATCCGAGGACTACCGCGTACATCACTCCGACGACGGCAAAAATGAATCCGGTGAGTTCGTTGTGTGATTTGAGGATATCCGTTGGAACCAAGCGTACGACGATGCGTGCGAGTAAGAGCGACACGAAGACGAACCCGCCGACGACGATAATCGCGGCCGGAAAGACCGGCACGTTCTGGAACCAGCTCATACGCGCTCACGGTAGCGGCAAGAGCGATGCTCCGTTCACGCTCGTTGCCGCGTGCGCCGACTCCGGTACGCCGGAGCTGACGACTTGACGATAGGTGATCAATCGGTTCGTGTTACGGGCGACGTCGAGTTCGAGCTCGTAGCTGTCCTTGATGGCCTTCGTGAGATCGTCGGTATCGTACGTATACGAAAAGCGCTGGAGACTCGAGAGAATCGCTTTATTCGCTTCGGCAAGTTGAACGTAAGCGTGCCTGATCTGCAATCCCGCGTCGCGATACGTCGGGTAGTTCGAGATGACGATCTCCTGCTTCAACTTTGCATCCTCGATCTGACCTTTCAGCGCTTGCAAGCGGACACTCGAGGGATCGTACTTCAGACCCCCCGCGATCGTCGCAAGAGCGTCGTCGAATTCACCTTTGCTGTACTCCGCCTGCGCGAGGATGGCCGACGTTTCGACATAGCCCGCGCGTGCGCGCTCGTCGTTCGGATCGATGCGCAGCGCCAGATTGTACGACACTTGAGCACCCTTCAAATTCCCGCGCTGCAAGGAGAGCTCTCCCTGATGGATACGTGTGTCGACGATCCAGCGCTCGACCGATCCCGCGCACCCGGCCGCGCCTAGCAGCGCAGCAAGTGCTACAAACCGTACGACGCGATTAACGAACATGATTGAAGAACCTCGCAACCTCCTCGATTGCCACGGCCGACGGATAGAAGATCGCCTGCGAAACCAGGGTTCCGACGATTGCCGTAAGGGATAGGTAGAATACCATGGACTTTACGTCTTCGAGGGTCCGCTTCCCGTGGATTGCCTGGTCGGTAATCATCGAAGACGTTGGATCGACGAAAAGCGTGAACGCAATCGTTCCGATGCCGTTGATGATGCCGGAAAGCCCCAGGGCCGTGCGCGCGGCGTCGACGTCGAGTACTGAGGCAAAGTACGAGGCCTGCACGCCGATTGCATAGACCGCCGTCACGACGATATTGAATATCAGCATACGTTTGGGCAGCGTGCGCCAGTCGAATGAGAGCAAACGCTTCAGGCTCGGAAGGCGCTCTGCAGCCAGCACCTCGCGCACGACGTCGGGTCGCACGAGCTGCACGAGCGAATGCGGCAGCGAACCGCGCTGCTCGAAGGAGCGTATGCCGCGCCGGAAGAGATACGTAAAGAGCGGCAGGCAGAGGGCAAATGCGATCATGCCGGCCGTTCCTGCCAGCACGATCAACCGCAGCTGCAGGTCGAAATTGTGTTGAAACGCCGCGACGCCGGCCTTGTCGCCGGCATCCTGCAATAGCCGAACCGCTTTCCCAGCACCGTCGGAGAGCGGTCCGACCATCAACGCTGAGAAGAGGTTCGCCAAACGGCCCGCCGTCATAAAGAGATTGAAGAGCGAGATCGATGTCGCGATCCGTCCGGTTTGAACGCCGGCGAGGCGAGCCGAATACGCTCCAATCGTGACGCCTTGTACGATGAACGTGATCGCCATGCCGCCGACAACTTTCCAGGACCACAGATGCGGGGTGAGGTCGATTCGCTCGATGCTCTTGGTGACGATCGTGACGATGTGATCGGCGCTAGGCGGCGTCACGATTCCATTCGATCGACTCTTCGTCAACGGGGCCAAGAATGCACAGCCCCAATTGGTCCTCCGCAAAGAGCTCACGCGCCAGCTCGGTGATTTCGGACGCCTCGACGGCATCGACGCGGTCTTCGATCTCTTCCGGCGTCACTTGACGGCCGAGCGCGAATTCATTGCGTCCGAGGCGAATCATCCGGCTCGACGTGGACTCGAGCGAGAGCGTCAAGTTGCCTTTGATATGTTCTTTGGCAAGGTGCAGTTCATCCGAGCCGATCTCGACGTTGCGCAATGCTGCAAGCTGCTCAGCGATCACGTCTATGCACGGCTGAACGTGTTCGGGCGACGTTCCCGCGTAAACGCCGAATAGTCCGGCGGCGCGATACGCGGCTTGAAACGAGTAGACCGTGTAGACGAGGCCGCGCTTCTCGCGAATTTCCTGAAAGAGCCGGCTCGACATCCCGCCGCCCAAGACCGTATCCAGGACGGAGAGCGCAAACCGCCGGTCGTCGCGCACCGAAAGGCCGCGCGATCCGAGCACGACATAGGCCTGTTCGCTGTCTTTCTGGCGAACGAGCGCGGACGGCGTAGTCGGTGGCGAATCGGGCTTGAACTGCTCGCTGACACCTTCGAAATGAGTGAAACACTCGGCTGCGAGTTCGACGAAACGATCGTGATCGACGTTTCCGGCTGCCGCGACAACCACCGAGTTTGGTGCGTAGTGACGCTTCATATGAGCCCGCAAATCGGCGGACGTCATTGCGGTGACCGCGTCGGCAAAACCGATGGTCGGATCGCCCAGATTCGATCCGCTCCACATCGTTTGCAAGAACAGATCGTGGATCAACTCATCGGGCGAATCGTCATACATCTTGATCTCTTCGAGTATGACGTTCTGCTCTTTGGCCAGCTCGTGCGGTTCGAAGAGCGAATGAAGGAACATATCCGAAAGCACGTCGAGTGCGAGCGGAACGTGACGATCGATGACCTTGGCGTAGTAGCAGGTCGTCTCTTTATCCGTAAACGCATTGAGGTTTCCGCCGACTCCGTCCATCGCTTCAGCGATCTCACGCGCGCTGCGGCGATGGGTGCCCTTGAACAGCATGTGCTCGACCAAATGCGAAATGCCGCGCTGCTCGCGCGTTTCGAGCGAGGAGCCGACGTCGGCCCAGATGCCTATGCTCGCCGAACGAACGGCGGGCATGCTCTCGGTGAGCACGCGCAGGCCGTTCGCGAGCGTCGTCTTTCGATACACTGGTCTAGTCTTTCGCGAAGGCGCTCTGCGCCCATTCCTCGTCGAGGAAAACGTTCTCCCCACTGCGCAGACGCGCTGCAAGTGCGCTGGAGCTTTCCGAACGCCGAACGCTAATCGTGAATACGGTCCTGGTTGTGGGTTTGGCAAGATCGCCGCTGACGACCAATCCCTTCCCGACGTTGAGCGGAACCGTTACCCAAACGTCGATTTCCTCGGCGGCGGGCGCAGATGCAAAGGCCTGCCCCACCAAATCGACGATCTCACGTTCGAACGCCGACCGCGTCAGCGTTCCGTGAAACTTCACGCCCGAAACGCGCATGCCCACGACGAGGTGCGGCCCCATTTCGTTGGCGATGATTTGCAACACCTGAGCGGGCCACGTGGTCGCAAATAGCCGTTCGCCCACCGTCGTGGCGATGTCGATCCGGTTGCCGCTCGCGCGAGAACGAGCGTCGAGATCCGCAACGCTTGGCGATGCTGCGTACGCCTTCGACAGGCTCAGGCCGACACATAGGATGCTCAGCGTGACACATAGCCTAATAGCTTTGCGCAAAGTAGGCCCTCACCGTCGCCGGTTCTCCACACGCAACGCAGCGCGCGCCGGCATCGCCGGGCGGAAGCGGGCGCGTATTACGCGTCGTCGCGCCCGTTTCGTCCTTGATATGTTGCTCGCACGCACTGCGAGCGCACCACGCGATGTCGATCATTCCGGCGCGGGACCGGCATTTTTCGTAAAACTCTTCGCGATCCGTAACGACGAACGTGTGGCTCGCAAGGAATGCGCGTGCCTGCTCGTAGAGCGATGTTTGAATCTCGTCGAGCAACTCGCGCACGTGCTGCGCAAGGCTGTCGAGCGGAACGCTCTTTTTCTGA
>JASHZC010000338.1 GCA_030042755.1 Vulcanimicrobiota bacterium
GCGCAACGGGTCGATTCCGCGTGCGATCATGACGTCGCGCATCGATTCCGTTGCTACGCAATACCCGTCGATGTTGTCGTGAATCCAGAAAGCATGCACCGCGAAGTCGGTCACGATGCCGATGACGGGCAATGTGTCGTCGTACAGACGCTTATATTCCGCCATCGCGCCGCTCGGAAACGCGTGCGTGCACACGACGGCGTCGGGACGCTCGCGCTCGATCAGCGAGCGGAGGTTCCCGGCCGCGAATTGATGCGCCCACGCGCGAAACGGACCGACTTCGGTCGCGCGTTCGGCGCGATCGTAGATGTATCGATACATTTGGGGGATCGTCTTGACCATGCGTAGGTAGCCGTCGGATACGACGCGGGAAACGACTAATGCCGCGTATTTATACGAATCGACCACCTGCGTGCGCACGCCCGGATCGATCTCGCGCAACGCTACACAAACCGCGTTTGCCGCCGAAACGTGGCCCACACCCACGCTGGCGGAGAGGAAGAGGATGCGGATTAGCTCTCTCCGCCTTCTTCGCCGGCTTCCTCGGCGAAGACTAAAAATTCGTCGAGAATTTCTTGCGCCAGCGTATCGTTTTCGAGCAGATTGCCTTCGAGGTCCGTCACGATGAACTCGCTCTCGGCATCTTCATCTTTCGGTTCGTGCATCAAGACCGCGTACGAGGTTCCGTCGTCAGGATCTTCGAGGATTCCAACGACCTCGAACGGCAGCTCCTCGCCGTCCTTGGTTTCGATATAGAGCACTTCGCTCAGTTCGAGCGGTCCGCTCTTGGTTTCACCGTTATTGGACGACATGGCTGATAGATTTCCTTACTGCAAACAGCGTGCGACGTTGGCTTCGTGCTCCGAGAGGGTCTTGGCAAACACATGATGCCCATTTCCGCAGTACACGTAATACAAGGCATCGAGCCTCGCGGGGTTCAGCGCCGCCTCCAGGGAGGGTAACCCGGGGTTGGCGATGGGGGTCGGCGGCAGCCCCTGGTGCCGGTAGGTATTATACGGCGAATCGATCTGCAAATCGTGCAACGAGAGTGCGTCTTTATGCTTGCGCAGCGCATATTCGATCGTAGCGTCGACCTGCAGCGGCATTCCCAGGCGGAGGCGGTTATAGATTACTGCAGCGATGCGCGGCCGATCGGCTTCGATCTTCGCCTCGCGCTCGACGAGCGAAGCGACGGTTACCGCCTGGGGAACGGTCACGTGGAGCGCTCGAGCGCGCTCAGTCGCGTCGGCCGGCAATTCCTTGAAAAATTGGTCGGTAAGCTGCCGCGCAATCTGCTGGGGCGTTGCGCTGCGCGTTACCAAGTAGGTGTTCGGAAAAAGAAAGCCCTCGAGGCCGCGCGTAGGCGTGCCGTCGACTTGCAGATTCGTGTCGCGGAACGCCTGCTCGAACGCCGCCGCCGAACCGACGCCTTCGTCCTGAAGTCGTTGTGCGATTTGTGCGCTCGTGAAGCCTTCCGGCACGGTGATCCAGATCGCGACCTGCGCGCCACCGGTCACCAGATCGTTCAGAACCTCCGCGGCGGTTCGGTGGGCATCGAATGCGTATGCTCCCGCGCGCACGTCGACATCTTCGTGACGCAGGCGCGCCAGAACGCGAAATGCAGTCGCGCTGGCAATAACGCCGCGTTGCTCCAATAGAGCCGCGATGTCGGAGAAGTTCGCCCCTTGCGGCACGATAACTTGCGTGCTCTGCGCCGGATGCGAGCGGTCGACGAAAAGCGCAGAAAACCACGCGATCGGGACGGCAATGACTGCGAGGACGAGCACGGCGATCCAGACGGCAAACGTGCGGCCGCGGTACTTCATGAACCCCCGAGCCGGCGCCGAGTGAGAAAGGTATCCAAAATCAAGGCTGCAGCCATCTTATCGACGACGTCTTTGCGCTTCTTGCGTGAAACGTCGGCGGCGATCAACGTTTTGGTTGCCTGCGCCGTCGTCATGCGTTCGTCGATTCGATGAATCGTACCGGAAAACACCTTTCGCAATGCCTCGACGAATGCGTCCATCTTTTGCGCCGCGATCCCGCGCTCTCCCGAAAGTGCAACCGGGTCTCCGACCACGAGTTCACGCACCCCGTACGACTCGAGATACTCTTCGATCCTGGCTAAATCGGCGCGCAGATTCGTGCGCTCGATCGTACCGAGGGGGAGCGCAAACGTTTGCGTTGGATCCGCAATCGCAAGACCGATGCGCTTGCTGCCGACGTCCAGTGCGAGAATAGCTATGATGCGGCCTTCGGCTTTCTACCCAAATGATGTACCACGATCTCGTCGATCGCGGCAGCAACGCGGGGTCGAGCATAGAGCGTCGCTCGCCCCGCGCCGCGCGGAGCTCCCAAATCTGCAAGATTGCGTACGTCCGCAGCGTCGAGTTCGATCAAATCGCGCCACGTCTCTCGGCACGATGCACCGATGAAACCTCCCGCTTGCGGATCGACCCAAGCACGTTCGGCATCGAAAGGCTTGCCGCAGAGCACGCACGTATCGACCGGCGGTTCGATGCCAAGCGATGAGAGCAACCGAAGCGAGAAGCGCGGCACGAGCGTGCGCGGTTCGTCGCTGGCAGCGATCGCAGAGATCGCTCCGGAAAGCAATTCATAGACGTCGGGCAACGCGAGATCCGGTTCGCAGAACGCGTCCACGAGTTCGGCAACGAGCTGCGCAACCGCAAAGCGTTCGGGCTCGACCAGTCGCTCCCACGGCGCGTTCGTGATGTCTGCCGTTACGATAACGTCCAGCGAACGACCGTGATGCACGAGTAAATCGCATTCGTTGCCGAACTCGAGGCGTCCGGCAAAGTGACTCTTTGCACGGCGCACGCCTTTTGCCACGGCGTCGAGTTTTCCGCGTTCGAAGGTAAACAAGCGGATGATCCGGTCGGCTTCGCCGAGCGGACGCGAGCGCAGCACGATGCCGCGCGTCTTATACGAACGGGCCGAAGGAATGGGGAAGCAGCTCCGCAAGCGTGGTGGAGACCGGACCATCGGGTGTCGTGTAAATTACCGCCATCGACGGATTGAATTCCGCAAGCACCTGGCGACACGCACCGCATGGGCTCGTCATGACGCCCTCCGGTCCGGCGATTGCGATCGCAGCCAGATCTCGATGCCCGCCGGCAATTGCGGCGCTAACCGCCGAACGCTCGGCGCAGAGCGTCAGGCCGTAGCTCGCGTTCTCGACATTACATCCGAAAAAAACGTGGCCGTCACCCGTTTCGAGGGCAGCACCAACGGCAAAATTCGAATACGGCGCGTACGCACGCGCGCGAAC
>JASHZC010000339.1 GCA_030042755.1 Vulcanimicrobiota bacterium
GTCATGGGGTAATGCGCGCTTACTTTCGTACCCTGCATGTCGTCGATCGCGCCGGCCTCGCCGTGTACGATGAAGCGCTCGATGCCGTCTTTCGTCCGCGGGGTGCGGTTCTCGATGCCGTACAGCTCTTTGAAATTCGTCTCATTCTCGGAAAAGAGCAACGCTTGCGCACCCTGCGCGAAGAACCAATAATCGCCGAGGTTCGGACCTTGTACGAGTGCGGCGTGAATATCGTGCACGTGATGGCGCAGCTCGATGCGTGGGCGGCTGATTCCGTCGCGCCAAGTCCACTCGTTGCGAAACCACAGCGTTGGGAGCACGTGCAGCGCGTGCGGCTCTTCGCCGCGATTCGTCGCGGCGATGCGAATCATAATGTCATCCGGAGAGGCCTTGGCGTAGGTGACCTCGACGTCGAAGTATGCGCTACGGCCGAAGATGCCGGTGTCGATAAGTTCGTATTCGGGATCGAGGCGTGAGCGCCGGTGGTTCTCATCGATCAGGTTTTGGTACGGGAACGCCGCATGCGGATATTTGTAGAGCGCGCGCATGTAGGCGTGGGACGGCACGTTGTCAAGGTAGTAGTAATATTCCTTGACGTCCTCACCGTGATTGCCTTGCGGACCCGTGAGCCCGAAGAGGCGCTCTTTGAGCCGATCGTCGTTCTCATTCCAAAGGGCAAGCGCAAAGCAAAGATGCTGGGAGTGGTCGGAGATGCCAAAAATGCCGTCTTCGCCCCAGCGATACACGCGTTTGCCCGACGTGTCGAATGGAAAGTAATCCCATGCCTCGCCGGTTGCGCTATAGTCTTCGCGCACGGTTCCCCACTGGCGATCGCTGAGGTACGGTCCCCAAAGTCGCCATTGCAGACGTGACTCGTGATCGCGCATCCGCGCATGCTCGGGGGTTGGCGGCTCAATCATGCATCGCTCTCCCGTAGTGCGTGCCAAGTTCGCAGCGTTTCACCGACGCTCCATGCCTGCGCGATGCAACCGCGCGGATGGTGCGGCGGGTCGCCGTCGGCTATCTCCGCTAGCGTTCCCATCCCATAGCATTCCTCTTTCGTTGCGAACGCTTCGATGAAGCGCATGGCGCGGATGCGGTCCCCGTACGCGTTGGCATACGCCCGGGCAAATGGACCCGCGAGGAAGGGCCAGACCGTGCCGCGGTGATAAGCGGCGTCTCGGTCGTGCGGCGGTCCCTCGTATCGGCCGGCGTAGTGCGGATCCGATGGCGCCAAGCTGCGCAAGCCCATTGGCGTCCATAGATCGCGCGCGATGCGATCGACGATAGCGTGTTCGCGCCGGCTGTCGAACGGCCGAAACGGCAACGACACGGCGAACACCGCGTTGGGGCGAATCGAAGCGTCGTTTCCATCGGGACCGTCGATCACGTCGAACGGGTAGTTTTGTTCGTCATTCCAAAATCGCTCGAACGAAGCGCGCGCCCGTGAACCCAACTCACGATATCGCGACGGGTCGCGCGCGAGCAGCTGCGCAAACCCATCCATCGTGGAAAGCGCGTTATACCACAGTGCGTTCACTTCGATCGGCTTGCCGATGCGCGGCGTCACGACCCAATCGCCGACCTTGGCGTCCATCCACGTGAGCTGCATCCCGGGTTCCCCCGCGCGCAGCAGCCCATCGTGTTGGTCGACCGCGATGCCGTATCGTGTTCCGCGCGCGTACCAATCGATAATTTCCGCGAGCGCACCGAAAATCGAATCTACGAGGTCTTTGTCCCGCGTTTGCGCGTAGTACAGACGCACGGCTTCGATGAACCAGAGTGCCGCATCGACGGTATTATATTCGGGTGCTTCTCCATCGTCGGGAAATCGATTCGGCAACATCCCGCGATCGATCGTGCGCGCAAACGTCGTGAGGATGCTCTTCGCAACGTCGTAGCGCCCGGTTACGAGCGTGAGGCCAGGCAGCGCGATCATCGTGTCGCGTCCCCAGTCACCGAACCAATGATAGCCGGCGATGACCGTGGACCCAGCAACATCCTCGACGCGCCGACCGACGATGAACGCATCGGCGGCTAGAACGAGCTGCTCGATCCAGGCCGGCGCTTGCGACACGCGGGGATTTGCGTGCCGCCGGCGGTCGAGCAACTCGCGCTCGCGAACGTGCGGGTCGTCCGGCGTCGTTGGTGCGGCATCGAGCGAAGCGGAGACCAGCAGGCGCGCGCCGGGCCGCGCGAGGCGCATGTGTACCGTCAGCGCGTGATAGAGGTCCTCGCGATCGTCGAGCCCGCGTTCGGTCTCGGCATCGTAGCGAAAGCCGTAATACCAATCTCCGACGGGCTCGATCTGCGCGTCGCATGCCCGCAGATACCACGCCGTTCCGTTCCCTAGACGGATCGTCGCGCGCTCGCCGTCCAGGCACGTCACGTTGCCGGTGCTGAATGCAGACGTCAGGCTATGATAATCGCGATCGTTGACGTAGGCTTTTAGATGCAGATCGACGGGGCCGCTCGAGTCGCGGAGCGTCCACTCGACGTACGTAGTCTGTGCGCCGTGTTCCATCCACACGCGACGTTCCAGGAGTGCGTCCGCTACGGCGTACGTCCACACCGGAACGGTTCCGTCTAGTCGAAAATCGACGATGTGCACGAAACCCGAAGGCGCGAGCGTACCGTCGTGCCAGCGATTTGCGCCGAGATCCGTATGCGTACCCGCGTAATCGACCGACTCGTCGAACTTACTGAGTAGAACTCGCCGCCCGAGCGGCGGCGAAAGGGCTGCAACGAGCAGGCCATGGTAGCGCCGCGTCGATATGCCGTCGATCGTTCCGGAAGCGTAACTCCCAAGGCCGTTCGTGCATAGCCACTCTCGCGTCATTCGAGCGGCGCCCAGCGTTGCACGAAGAAGACGTGCGAGCGATCGGGTCGCCGTATCAAGTATCCGCGTATTGCAATCGGCGTCGTTGGCGCGGCGATCAGCCTGCGCGCGAGGACAACTGCTCCGCTCGTGTCAGTCAGCGTTCCTTTCAGTGCGTCGAGCGTGCCCGCAATCGTGACGGTGTCACCGACTTTCAACTTTTCGAGCGATGCAATGGGTAGCGGTGCGATGAAATGCACGGTTGCGCTCGCCTCCGGCATCATGCCGATGCCGAGGAGCCAAGCGCGAACGGAGTATTCTCCGGGACCGGGCGTCGAACCGTCGGATTCGATTGCGTTCCAAATGTAAACAACCAGCACGGT
>JASHZC010000340.1 GCA_030042755.1 Vulcanimicrobiota bacterium
AGGGTATCGGGCTTGGCGTAGACGTGGTGATCGTTATAGAGAATCGGTATTTGGCCAGACGGCGGAGATCCGAAGTTCGCCGCAGGCGGTGAGCCGGTCTGGTCCTGCGCAACCACAGCTTGTCCATTGTTTCCCTGTGATTGCGTGGCTGACGGCGCAGCGACCGCGGTGAGCCCGCAGGACACTGCAATCAGTGCCGCAAGGACTCCGGTGCTCAGTCGTTTCACGAAAGCCTCCTTAGAGTTTCTTCTAAACTATTCACTTGCTTGTAGGGAGTACTTGCCTCCCCACGGGCTACAACGCATGGCCGGCTTCACCGGGTTCCATGCAATCAGGGCCATAGCCCATTTTCCCGGTCTCGCCACGCGGTAAACGCCATATCCAGGCTGCTCCCACAAGCATTTCGACACCTGCAAGCAGCAGTACGAAACGGGGACTGGATGGGTTACCGAGCAGCCCGAATCGGGCCAAAAACGCGGTCGCTGCGATCGGTGCGAGCACCTGCGGCCCAACAACCGCGAGATTCCATATCGCCATCGTTCCCGCCATCATCGCCCGCGGCAACAATCGGCACGCGAGGGCCCAATCAGCGCAAAGGAAGATGCCCCAGCCTAACCCGGCGACCGTAATTGCGACCGGAAGCCCGCCAAACGTTGCCGGCGAGCCCCAAGCGCCCAGTGCTCCGAGCGAGAGAGCTGCCACCGAGCCGCCAACCGTGACTACCAGCCGCTCGTCAAGACGATCGGCCGGTTTACCTGCGAGCACTGCACCGATGGTACCAACCGCGGTGAACAACAAAATGAACAGTCCGCTTGCACGTGTTGCATCGATAGGCGCACCCGCCGGCAGCACCGACGCGACGAAGAAATACAAATAACCGAGGGTTGTATAGAACCCCAAATAGACGAGCGCCCGCGAGATGAATAAATTCACGAGCGTCCTGGAAAATTTCAGATGAACGCTTGCTCGCAACGGCTGGAGCGCAATACTCCGCACGTGCGCGATCGTTATTGCCGCGCTCGTTGTTAATGCGAATGCGAGAACGATGCCGGCTCCCGGCCAACGGCCCGCGAGCGCGGCGAATATCGCGCCGAGCGCATTCCCTCCGCTTCCCATTGCGGCAAGCCACGCCGATGCCGTTCCGAAACGACTCGGCACGACCGCATCGGGAACGATGGCTTGATACGCGCCGATTACGACGTTCAATCCGACTTGCAGAGCGAGAAAAGCAACGAACAATCCGGTTACGTTCGATACGAAATAAAACGCAATAATCGCCGCGCCACCAACGATCGTGCCCGCGAGGTAAAAGCCGCTTCGGTCATCTCCGCCGCGTCGCAAGCGATCCGAAAGAGGTCCGGCGAGCAATTGCACGACCGCCGCCATCGCTGCACCGGACGCTGCAATCCCGCCAAACACCGCAAGCGCGTTTGCGCCGGCGAGTTGCGCGCATCGTGCTTGCAGAGAAATTCCGAGGACCGCACCCCAAACGATCTGCACGCCGAACCATAAACTCGTCAGCCTAGCCGGACGCGCGGCATCACTCGTGGTCGAGAGCATACTCGTACTCTTCGATCGTATCGACGTCGAAGGCTAACTCCGCAGGCGCATTGCGCGGAGCCATTACCGGAACGCCGAGGACGCGGTGCGCGCGCTCTTCGATCTGCGCGATCGACAATCGTCCCAGCGCGTGACGCGCCAGGATCGCGGGCCCGGCAATGCGTGCCATTTTCCACGGTGCTTTGCGCGCTTCAAACATCGCTGTCGCCAAAGAACGAATCTGAGCGCGGGAGCCTGGCGGGATGTGAAAGACGCCGCCGTTCACGACGCGCTCGCCGGCAAGAGTGATACCCGAGGGTGGCGACTGAGGGAATCGTAGGACATAGTCCCGGTGTTCGCACAGCGGCATCGCGAACGCGCGGGGATCGACGCGATCGAGAAACCACTGCAGCGAGGGTGCATCGAGATACGCGAGATCGCAGGTTAGATACACGAGCGATTCGCGATCGTCAGGCCAAGCGTCCAGAGCGGCGAGTACATTTGCGGTCCCAGAGCCGGAATCGGGAATCATGCGGACTGCGGAAACCGCTTCGCATGCGGCGCGCACGGCATCGTTGCCCACGACGGCGATGCGCGCAATTCCGCATTCACGCAACGCATGGATCGCCCGCGCAACGAGCGTGCGGCCGCGCAGGGGTGCAAGCGCCTTACGATCGGTCCCGGCCCGGCGCGCAAACTCGCCGTCGATCGGACCACCCGCCGTGATGACCGCGTTCATCGACAAAGAAACAGGCCCGGCATCGTGCCGGGCCTGTTTTCCTACTTCTTGGTTGCGGCCTTCTTCTTGCCCGCGACCGTACGTTTGGGTCCCTTTCGCGTGCGCGCGTTCGTTTTCGTTCGCTGCCCGCGGACGGGCAGTCCGCGGCGGTGACGCAGCCCGCGGTAGCAGCCGATGTCCATAAGGCGCTTGATGTTGCCCTGAACTTCTCGGCGCAGGTCTCCCTCGACGCGTACTTGCAACGCGTCGATCGCATCGCGAAGCTTCTTTTCGTCGTCCTCGGTCAGGTCTTTGACGCGCGTGTCGGGATTGATCCCCGTGTGGGCGAGCAGCTTCGCGGCGATGGCCGGACCAACGCCGTAGATATACTGCAACCCAATTTCAATGCGCTTCTCACGCGGAAGATCGATACCAGCGATACGAGCCATGATACTCCTAACTTAGCCTTGCACTTGCTTGTGCTTGGGATTAACCTCGCAGATCACGCGCACTTTGCCTTCGCGGCGAATGATCTTGCACTTCTCACAAATTTTCTTAACCGACGGACGAACTTTCATTTTAACGGTGCTTCACCCCAGGTTCCGCACCCCCACCTGCGTGGGGCCCGCGGGACCATTGGCGCCTTTCTCCTGATATAGCGGATCGAGTCTCCCCTAGGGGTGCCCAAACCGACGTTGCTACTTATTTGTAACGATACGTGATTCTGCCGTGCGTGAGATCGTACGGCGAGAGTTCCACGAGCACAC
>JASHZC010000341.1 GCA_030042755.1 Vulcanimicrobiota bacterium
CGCGCCAGATGAATCCCGCAAAGCCGACCGCCGACAGCAGGCAGCTCCACACGATGTCCGGACTTGGAAGCCAATCTCTGCGTTCACCGAATGACGAGGCATATTCGAAGCAGAAGAAGGCGAGTAACGCGAACGCGACGCCCGGGATGTCGAAGCGTCCGGTCCATTGGCGCCCCGGCGCCTCGAGCAGCCCAAAGATGACGCTCCCCGCGAACACGGCGAGCAACGCATATAGCACAAACGCATCGCGCCAGTGAGCATGGTCGAGAAACCAGCCGCCGATAAATGGTCCCGCTGCGACGCCCGAGAGCGAGACCACCGAAAAGAACGAGAACGCTATGCCGCGCAGCCGCGGCGGAAAGAGCGTCAACACGGTCGCCACGGCGCAGACGAAAAATGTTCCTTGCGCCATTCCTTGGAAGCAGCGGCCGACGTTGAAGGCAGTCAACGAAGTCGTGACCGCGAGGGACAACGTGAGGAATCCGAACGTCAGGTGTCCGACACCGAAGACCACTTTCCGCCCGAAGCGATAGATGAGCCACGGCGTGAGCAGAATCATGACCCAGTAGAACGTATTGAATCCGATCGATGTCCAGGGTAGTTCATCGGCGCTCGCACCTAGACTCCCGCCGACGTAGTTTTGGATGGACTGAAACACGGCGCCGAACGATTGATCGACGAAAAGCGAGATCAGCGCGGCGAGCATCACGAAGATGTTGCCGACGCTAACGCCTTCGAAAAGCTCGATTCGGAAGAACGATCGGCTAGGCGCGGCGGTCATCTTGCGCGCCGGTTTCGCCGTAGGCGGCGACAAAGCTGCCACCGGCGAGACTCCGAGACGGGTCTATACACAACGGCATTTTGTTGGATACGCCACAGCTTGGCTTATACCAAATCGCGCCGGTCCCAACACCCGAAGCCGATACGGCCGGGGTTCAACCCGGAGATTTCTGCGCGCGACATTGCTTCGGTCGAGCCCTTTTACGGTGACCCCGACCAGATGCCCTAGAGCGCGATCGGCTTCAGGTGGGCGGGGAGTGCCGCTGGCTATGACGGTCGACGACCTGAAGGGCCTCCGCGGCATAGCGTTTTCGGCGCGGACCGCCTTCTGACGCTTGAAGAAATTCGACTTCCACTTGTGAGTCCGGATGCACCGCGGTGACGATCGCCTCCTCGTCCTCGCCGCGCACGACTACGTGTTGACCGACGCGAATCACCCTACAGACCTCATGCTAGCGCTCCCGAATGACTGGTGTGCAACGTGCCTTAGGGCGTCCACCTTCGCCGCCTTACCACGCCTTACCGCGTCGCGGCCATTCGGCTCCTCGAAGGACGTCCAATGAAAAAGCCCGTGTCCCGCCGGGCAGGCATCGCGCCCGGCGGCTAGCCGGCGCGGCCTCCACGTCGAGCTAGTCGCGACAACGACGTCCTCGAATACCTCTTGAACATCCGGCTCTGGGAGTTCGCATAGATCATAGACCCGCGGGAAAAGAAGCCCCTCTCTAAGAGAGCCTTTCGTAGGTAGACACGCGTCAAAGCGAAGCCCCTTTCTAAAAGCGCTTTCCGTTAAAAGGTACGGGCACAGGTAACTACGACCATTTTAGCGTGCAGGGACCGCATCGACTACCCGAAAAACGGGGATTGCCTCGGCTAGCGTCTATGCTGGTAGATCTGTGCCATTTGAGCTCGCCGGCTTAGTGGAATGTCTGCGTTAGATTGAAAATCAGACCATAGCGATCGCGAAGATAGCAGCGCGGTATCGACGGGTTCTCTTCGATGAGGGTGCAGCCTTGAGCGAGTAACCGTTCCTTGGTGTCGCCAACGTTCTCGACCTCGAACTCGAATACCGCGCCGTTGTCGTCGCCACCTTCGAAATAGAGCGTGAACTCGCCGAGATCAAAACCCAGCAGACTTTCGCTCTCCGCCACGATGGGAAAGCCTAAGGCCTCGTTATAGTATTCCTTCGCTCCCTCGAAGTCATTGGTCCTCAATATGACATCGCTAGTCGCTTTCATGCGATTTGCGATTCGGCCATCCGCGTACAACTCCCGTCAAAAGGGACGTTAGGAAACGCCGAGTCGTGCGCGCAGCGCGGTCAGCTCCAACCGGATCCGATCGCTGTCGATAGCGCCTAGAGAAGTCGCTGCGCCGTGCGCGATGCGCTTGATGGCGTCATCGATATCTGGCGGCATCTCTTCGCCGCTTTCCCGTTCCCCGGTCGCAATCGCACCGACGACGCGGCCGGCGCGAACCATCGGATAGAGGCGGTCGCCTGGAAATGCGGTCGGTACCGTGTGGATGAGCAGTGGCTCGTGGTGCGCGCGCAGTTCGACGTAAGCCGTATCGTTGTGGTCGATCTCCGGCGCCGCTACCGCGAACGACGATCGAACTTGCTGTAGGCCGGAGTCTTGCGCCAGGTAGACCGCCACCCCTTGAACGCGCGCGTAGCGCAGCAGAACGTTGATCGTGTCTCGTACGAGCGGAAGGTCATCGGTGTAGAACTGGAGCGTTGACGCAAAGCGTCGCAACGCGCTCTCTTGCTCGTGCCGCGCCCTGAACAGCACGTTGTCGACCACGACGTCGACCCTGCGGTGAAGTAATCGGACGCTGACAATGACAACCAGCGCGATTGCGAACTGCAAGATGATGCCTTCTACGTGCGTAACGTCGCTCAAGAAACGTTCGACGACGAATTCGAGCGCGGCTAGGATAACCACGACCAGCGCCGACGTTAGGGCGAACACGACCGTACGGTTCAAAACGAAGGCGACGTCGAAGACGCGATGACGTAAAATCGCATACGCGAGGGACAAGGGAACCACAACGACCGAAATGTTCGCGTATGTGATAAAGAGCCAATACGGCTCGCCGAACTGATGAAATACGAACATATTTATGGCGTAGCCAACGCCTCCGAGCATTACGCCCCCGAAGACGATGCCGGCGCGTCCGCGGTCGGCGGGCCGGGCAAATGCTAGGGCAGCCACGCTCGCGCACAGGACGACGATGCCCGACGCAGCCGCAAACCCCGAGTACCATCGCTCGTACAGCGCCGTCGATAGCAACAAGAGACCGCAGCAGAAAGCGGCGATTACGACAGCGTCGACGATGCGTATGGCGGTCCGTTGTTGCGGCGCGGGATTGTCGACGCCTGGAAGGCGGATCGCGAATGAAGCCAGCGCCATCACGGGAAACCAATCGCACAGGACAACCATTATCGACGCGATCGGCACGTAGAGCCAATTCGGCAACGCCGACAAGTGTTGAACGAACAACGGCCAACTCAGGTCTCCGCCGCCCAAGAACAAGATGAGCGCGGCGATCATCGTGCCCGGCCTGCGAAAACCGAGATATGCGGCGAGCAGCAGCGCGAAGCTGATCGCAAGATCTTCCAAGATTCGCACGAACAGCGAAGGCTGTATAATCGGTTTCGTAAGGGGCAACGTGAGAACCAGCGTCTGCGAGCCGCGGCGAACACGGCGCCTAACCGTAGCTCCTTCGCGGCCATACCTGTGTAGGTAGGCGACGCGATCGTACACGACGATATCGCCCGACCGCAGTCCTGCTTTGGCGGCACCCGCTCCGACGTGGGTGACGACCACGTTTTGACCATCCCACTTTGACAGGACATCCACGCCGTAGCCCGCCGGCAAGAAGTCCGTCGCGAGAATCATCACGAGCCAGAGCAGGGCGAACGCCGGCAATAGGTACGAACCGGCACTCCTAGGCCGTTCCATTCGTGGTGCTTTCGCGGCCCAGCGCGTGCACCCTCGAAGAACGGCACGCCAGCGGGCCAATATGCCCGTCGAGAGAACTAAAACGAGCACGACGATGACGGTAGTGCTAGCCGCAGCAATGACTTACGCGCTGCACTTGATCTCCTTTCCGGCGGGATGGTCGACACCAAGCCCGGCCCGTGCGCCCAGCATTGGAACTCGCCCGACGGACGCCGCGATGGGCTCAAACGGGACGGTGGCCGTAATACTCGCCAATAAATCCACGTATTCGGTTGGTGCGTCAGGGCCGATGTTAGTCGAGAACCCGGCGCAACGTTTGCTGATCGTTCGCGCGGATGGAACGACGACGATCCTCAATTCGCCGGTCGGTTCGGTGACGCTTCCGGACTTCCCGACGTACCGAGATTGTTCTTACGATGCGCGGAACTGCGCGGCGTTCACCCGCATCGTCGTGGCTGCTGACGGGACTCCCTTCGTCACCTTCTCGGACCACTTTAGCGGCGCGTTTAGCGGAATTCGAGAAGCCGCGCTCGTGTGGAACGGCTCGTGGCACGTGTTACAAAAGCAAAAGGTCTTACATGGATTGGCGAAACCTAGGGACCCGGACAACCTTTCGATAGCGGCAGCGGACACGCCCGATGATTACGCGTTCACGGGCAACTACCACGACAGTTTTGCTAACGAAGACCTCAATGACGCAGCCCGCGCCCCGTTCTATATGGCCGACGTCTCGGGCGTTTCGTTTTATTGGGGTAGCGTGGGGCTAGGCCTTGGCGATGCCACTGCGATCCGCGGTCCATTCGTTGCCGGTTTCGACGGCGGGATCAAACTCGTGGGGCCACCCCCCGAGGGTCTCCCAGCACTGGCGTTGCTATGGCGGTGCGTTCAAAGTGCTCTGGCAGTTCATCCGTGCGCGAAGACCGTGCTCGGCCCGGGAGTGGCTTACGGTGTCGACTCCAGGGGCGAAGTCGTCGGCGACGACGAGCCGCAATTCGCCGGCGATTCGTCAGCGTTACACGCTGTCGGTCGACCGGTACTATGGCGCGGCCGCGGAGACCGTGCGCTTGTCCGACCAATACGGGGCGGCCTACGCGATTGCCGAAGCCGGTACCATTGTCGGGACGTTCCGAGGTACGAAGGCCCACGAAGGAGCTTTCGGGCCGACCAGCGGGTTTATCGCCGACGCGCGCGAGCGACGGCCGCACGCGGTTCCGCTCGATCCGCTCGTCCAAAATCTAGGAAACCGTCACGTCTCAGCGGCGTTCGGCGTAGCCGATGACGGCCGTATTCTCGCCATCGTAATCGCTAAGGGTGACAGGCCAGGTCGCGGTAAACTCGCGATTCTCACCCCGCAATGAATCTGACCTTGCAGTCCACCACCGTAGGGCTTCTCTGCGACTAAAATCCTGCCCACGTTCAGACGATAACAGTCTTAGAGGGCCCTTTGTCGGACCCTCCAAGCTGCAATTCTCGAGGAGCAGGTGAGATCATGTCTACAGATGATGCAAAACGGCAAGCCGTAGAACCCAGCGTGAACGCTGCGCGCATCAAGCTGATTGGCATCGGCCATAGGATCATGCCAAATCGGCCGGCCGAGGAGATTGAAGCTTGGGCGCAGGCGACTCTGGAAGAATACCTGCGGCTCGGCATCGTTCGCATTGCCTGATCGCCAACACCCCACGTAACAGCGGGATGAGCGTAATGAAATACTATTTGGAAGCATTTCAAAAGTATGCGGTTTTTACTGGCCGGTCCAGCCGAAGCGAGTTTTGGTTTTTTCAGCTGTTCACGTTTCTGGTCACAATACTCTTAGCGGTCATCGCCGGCGTCGTGGCGGCCATCACAGGCGCAGCAGAGAACGTGGCAATCTGGCCTGCCGACCTTTACATTTTTGCCACGCTCATCCCCTCGATCGCGATCTCAGTTCGGCGACTCCACGACATCCGCCTAAGTGGCTGGTGGTTCCTACTCAGCTTCGTTCCGCTCTTCGGCAGCGTCGCGCTGCTCGTTATGTTCTGCCTCGACAGTCAGCCCGGCTCGAACCAGTTTGGCCCGAATCCCAAAGACGCAGTTCAACCAGCGCCAAGGGCGGACACAACGCTGGCCTGACAGCGGTCCGCTGCGCGGGCAGGTAATACGGCGGGTCTGCCGGATTCCGTAGTGCCGAGCTCCTTGGGGGGCGTGAACCGAGATCTTCGGACGTTCGAAACGCGACGTTTTAGCTGTCAGCGCACCGTCGTAACCGGGCCAGAGGCCTAGGTTCTACACAGAGAATCGTCGTATTGGCTTTGCATGAAGGCTCAGCCTGAGGTCATCGAGCGCTTGAATAAGATGCTCACCAACGAGCTTACGGCGATTAATCAGTATTTCTTGCATGCGCGGATGCACAAAAACTGGGGATACTATCGCTTGGGCGAACGAATTTACAACGAATCGCTCGGCGAGATGAAGCATGCCGATTGGTTAATTCAGCGCATTCTCTTCCTGGAAGGGCTGCCGAACGTGCAGAATCTCGGCAAGGTGCACATCGGCGAAGACGGCATTGAAGCAATCGAATGCGACCTGCGGCTCGAGATGATTGCGCGCGACGATACTGCCGAAGCGATTACCCTTTTTGAAGCCAAGGCGGATTACGCAAGCCGCGAGATCGCGGCGCGGATCTTGGAAGACTCCGAGGAACACGTCGATTTTCTGGAAACGCAGCTCGCGCTAGTCAAGTCGCTGGGCCGCGAAAACTACCTGCAGCAGGCGATGGCGGAGCTTCCGACTTCGGAATAGCGAGGGCGATGATTGCATCAACCTCGGTCGCGCAAGCATAGCACTGCGCGACGCATCCGCAGCGTGCGTAGACCTCTTCGTGGGTACGCGCCCCTTCCTCGGCAGCGGCTCGAATGCGCCGTTCGGTAAGACCGTTGCAGATGCAAACGAACACGACTCACACCTTCGAGCCCAGCGACGGATTTCGCTTCTAGTCCGAAGAGTTTAGCGTCGGCTGACCAAGCAGGCACCTCGTCCCGCTAGGCAATGAGCTTGCCCTATTCGCCCGTGCTGCCTTAGCATTGAAAAGATGCTCTTGAGGAAGGCTGTCGGTCCATTCGTGTGTGCAGTCTTCGGCGCGCTAACGCTGACGGCTGCTACCCCGCAACCATCGCCGCTCCTCTCGACATGCACGTTCACCACCGGTAGTTCGGCCATCACCGGTTCCTGCGGCCGCCTTTTCGACCAAGTGCCGAGGATGAGACTACGACCATCGGATGCGGTTGTGGGAGGCGTCTGGCGCAGTGGTTCCTTGCCGAAGGCCGTTTGGTACGGCGACATGACGGACGAGGGTTATCCTAATCCGGCGATCCAGCTCCAGATCTATAGCGGAGCCTCCGGAATATTGCAGACGATCTACGGCTGGTTTCCCGTTACTGGTTATCGAACGACGTCGTCCGGTTTTGTGTTTGACCTAGATGGAGTTAATGAGGTTCCGCCAAACGCGGTCGATGCACGGATCATCCGACGCGCGGCCGAAATAGTCTCAAGCACGGCGGTGTGGAATCGCGCTGACGATCGGAACTGCCGGCCAGGAGCCACAACGTACAGCATATACTGCGCCAGTGAAAAAGCCGTAACACTCGCCGACGTACAAAGCTTGTTCAGCGAAGCACTGAGGGTGATGACCGATCCCGGCTGGCTAGCAGCTCACGGTTTTTCGACCGAAGACCTCGGCAAATAGCACCGAAAAATTCGCCGAAGCGGGATTCGCACCGCTCCTCGGCGTTGTTTTTCGGCTACTTTGATTTGCGTTGTCTCTCGAGCAGATATTGCACCGATGGGCTGATTGGCTTATCCGTGCGGTGAGTACAGCCCATCCAACAACAAGGTCTGCGCTTCCCCTCCCTAAGGTGCGTGCGCACTCGTTGCACATGTTCCGCTCGTGTTTCTGCCTTCTTAACTGAGATAACCCAGCAGATCCACTCATTGCGAGCGAGTGGCGTCAGGCTCCCCCATGCCGCGAGCGCTTTGGAGTCGGCAACGAGAGCTTTGCTCAGATCATCTGGTACTTTGTGCACCACGCCAGCGGCGATTTCTTTATTGCTAATTCTCATTTTTTCTCGCTGAGGACACAGGTAGGGCCGGGGCGCTTTTGGAGTCTTGCGGAGGGGACCAGTTACGC
>JASHZC010000342.1 GCA_030042755.1 Vulcanimicrobiota bacterium
GCACTGTTATTTGGTTGAGTGAACACGGCGGTACCGCACCCCGTTACAACCAGAGAAAGAATCAATTGCCAGAGCGGCGGATGCGGCGGCACGCGCGAGAGAATGAAGAGGCCGAGCGAAACGATGAGTGCGCCCGTCGTCGAAACGTAACGTACCGGCACGCGGTCCGAAAGTGCGCCCGCCGTCGGAGCTAGCACCACATTGAGCGCCGTGATCGGCATGAGCAGCATCCCGGCAGCGAAGGCACTGTCGCCAAGCGCGGTTTGCGCGGAGAGCGGAACGATGAAGATCAGGCCCGAGAGCCCGATGAAGTAGACGAGTGCCGCTAGTACCGAAAACGAGAAAAGACGCGACCTGAAAAGCTCGAGATCCAAGGTGGGCGCCGCGACCCGGCCTTCTACGACGATAAAGGCGGCGATAACCGCAAACGCTGCGACGATCAGGCCGATGGTCAGTGGATTGGCCCAACCCCAAATGTGCGAGCGCGAGAGCGCTAGCGAGAGCATGAAGAGTCCGGCGATTGACAGCGATGCGCCGATCGGATCGAAGCCGTGACTTTCGTGCTTCGTCGGCTTGAGCACGAGCGCCGCACCAAGGAGCGCAACGATCGAAATCGGCACGTTGATCATGAAGATCCAGCGCCAGTCGCCGAACGTGACGATTGCTCCGCCGACAATCGGACCCAATGAAAGTCCCGCGGCGACGGCAGCCCCGTTGAAGCCGATCGCGCGTCCGCGTTCGGTTGCCGGAAACGTATCGACGATCAGCGCCTGATTCGACGAGATGAGCATCGCGGCCCCGATTGCTTGAACTGCACGCGACGCAATCAAAAAACCAAGCGACGGCGCAAGCGCACACGCGAGCGAGCTGACTCCGAAGATTGCGAACCCGCCGAGATAGATGCGCTTCTGTCCGAACATGTCGCCCAGGCGTCCGAAGAGAACCAGCGTCGACGCAGTGACCAACATGAACGAAAGGATCACCCATTCCGCATCGTCGACGCTATGACCGTATACGCGAGCGATCGTCGGGATGGCGACGTTTGCGATCGATGCGTCGAGCGAGCCCATCATGCTGCCGAGCATGATGACGGCGAGCGCGTACCAATGGTAGCGCTCACTCGCGCGAAGGGTCGCCCTCACGCGCGGTCGCAGGTACAGACGAGGTCGTCGGCGAGCGCTACCGCCGCAAGCGGCGAGTGCGCGTATCCGTCGGCTCCGACGCGGCGCCACAACGATGCGTTCAACGAAAACGCGCGTCCACCGACGATAACCAGCGGAGCGAGGGGCCGCAGATCGAGCTGTTCGATGAGCTCGCGAACGGGGAGCACGTCGCGCGCGAGCGTCGCCGAGATCGCAAGAACGTCGACCGAAACGCGATCGACGTAGTCAAGCAAATCGTCAACTGGAACCGAGCTCCCAAGATACGTGGCTTGCCAACCGCACAGCGTGAACGCATCGGCAACCATCCGCGCTGCGACCTGGTGACGCGATTCGCCGATCGACGCCGTAGCCACGGTGAGATCGCGCCGCTGCATCGTGCGATCGAATTCGATCAATTGCGCCATGAGGCGTTCGACCGACCCCGTCACGACGTGTTCTTGCGCGATGCCGATTTCATTGCGCTGCCACATACGGCCGGTTTCGTGCATGACCGGAGTCACCACGTCCTCGTACACGGAAAGCGTTTTCATTCCACCGGCGACGGCGATGAGTACGTCGCGCACGGCGCGATCCTCGTCACCATCCAGCACTGCGGTGAGATACCGCCGCGCGATCGCTCCAGACGGCGTCGATTCGTCGATCGCAGAGGCCTCGGGAAGATGATCCACATCGAGTTCGGCTCGCGCACGCACGAGGATCCGGCGCATCGATTCTGCGCGCGCAGAAGGAACGTGATCCGCAAGGTGTTCGTGCATCGATTCGAGGGCTCGAATCAGCGCTTGAGGGGAGACGTGGCGAAATGACAGCGCGGTCCGCGCCCACGTTACGGTGTCGACGAAGATCTCGGGAACGTCGAGATCGACGGCGTTGCGCAGCGACGTCGAGAGCTGCGCGCCGATCTCGAGCGGGAGCGCCGCGAGCGGATCGTTGGCGCGCCGGCGTTCTACGAAGTCGCCGGTCTTCACCGCACTGAGATGCCCTCGCCGGCAGCAACCTCGCCGATGACCGCGTCGAGCGCTCCGGCGCGGACGAGGTCGCGGCTCAAGCTATCGAAGCGTTCCGGCGCGACGCTGATCAGCAGACCACCCGACGTCTGCGCGTCGGAGAGAGCGACTCGCAGCGCGTCGTCGACCGAGGCGGCAAATGTCGTGAATTGCGCGTGCGTTCGGGCATTGTTCTTTGTCCCGCTTGGCACCACGTCTGCGCGAATCAGCTCGAGCACGCCATCCATCAGTGGAACGGCGCTTGCATCGATGTTCAGGCGAACGCCGGAAGCGCGCGCGAGCTGTCCGCCGTGACCGAGGATGCCGAATCCCGTGATGTCGGTTGCGGCGTGCGCGTTCGCAGCGAGCATAGCTGCAGCTGCTCCTTCGTTGAGCATCGTCATCCAGCCGATCGCCGGACGCAAGTCGTCGTACGAAATCGCATCGCGCTTTGCCGCGGTGGTGAGAATTCCCGTGCCGATCGGCTTGGTCAGCACGAGGAGATCGCCCGGCTTGGCCGCATCGTTCGTCACGACGCGGCGCGGATCGATCGTTCCGGAAACCGCCATGCCGTACTTCGGCTCGTCGTCTTTGATCGTGTGTCCGCCGAGAACTGCAAAGCCGGCGGCGCGCGCCACGTCGGCTCCGCCTTCTAAGATACGCGACAGAATCGAGAGATCGAGTTCTTCCGGGAAGGCGACGATGTTCAATGCACAAATCGGCGTCCCGCCCATGGCGTACACGTCGGAGACGGCGTTCGTCGCGGCAACTCTTCCGAAATCGTACGGATCGTCAACGATTGGCGTGAAAAAATCCACGGTCTGCACCAGCGCGAGGTCATCGCGCAGGAAATAGATTCCAGCGTCGTCGGACGTTCCAAAGCCGACCAAGACGCGATCGTTGGGGATCGTTGGAAATCTTCGCAAAACGGAGGCAAGTTCGGCGGAGCCGAGTTTGCTGGCGCAGCCGCCGCATGACGCGAGCGCCGTCAGCCTGACAGCAGGAGCGACATTCATACCCGCTACAACACGGGGCGCAGCAGTTAGGTCGCAGAACGTTCGAGCCATGAAAAAGACGCTCGTGCTGCTCCCTGGGCCGGTACCGGTAGCGCAACCCGTTCTCGAGGCCATGGCCTGGCCAATGATCAACCACCGTGGCCCGGAGTTCGCCGAGCTCCTCGCGCGTCTCGAGCGCGGGATGAGGCCGCTCTTTGGAACGTCCGGCGATGTGCTGTTCCTCGGCTGTTCCGGTACGGGCGGGCTCGAAACGGCGGTCGCCAATCTGTTTTCGCCGGGCGACCGATTGCTCTCGTGTCCGGTTGGTGTGTTCGGCAAGCGGCTCGCCGACATCGCTCGCGCGAACGGCTGTACCGTTGAAGTGCTGGAAACGCCGCTCGGATCGCGGCTAAGTGCATCCGCGTTGCGCGAACGTTTGCAGCGGGACGATGCACGATCGTTTAAGGGAATCTTGCTTACGCACAACGAGACGTCAACCGGCGTCCAGAACGACATGGCTGCGATCGCGAACGTGACGCGCGATCGGACTGCCCTCACCATCGTCGACTCGGTTAGCGGACTCGGTGCCTCGCGATTCGAGATGGATGCATGGGGATATGACCTCGTCATCACGGCATCGCAAAAAGCGCTTGCAGCGCCGCCGGGAGTCGCGGCGGTCGCAGTTAGCGAGCGCGCATGGGACGCGATCAATGCATCGCGCATTCCGCGCTTCTATTTCGATTTGCGCAAAGCGCGCGAGTTTGCGGCAAAAGGACAAACGCCGTGGACGCCTCCGATCTCGATTTTTTACGCGCTCGCGGTTGCGTTGGAGCGATATCACGCAGACGGGCTCGAGGCGAATTTCGAACGCTACGCTACCTATGCGCGCGCGGTTCGCGCGGCGTTCGAGGCGCTCGGCTTCACGATCTTCTCGCGTCCCGACGCGCACTCGGTCACGGTCGTTGCCGCCTATCCGCCCGAGGGCGTGGAGCCGGGCGCGCTCCTGGGGACGCTGCGCGATCGTTACGGTATCGTGATTTCCGGCGGTCAGGGAGAATTGACGGGAAAGATCGTGCGCTTCGGCACGATGGGCGACGTTAGCGAGAGCGATTTGCTCGGCGCGATTTCAGCAGTAGAACGTGCGCTCGCGGACGTCGGTGCGCCGGTCCAGTTCGGGAAGGGCGTCGCGGCTGCTGCCGACGTACTCACCAATGCGGAACCTGCCGCAGTGTGAGGAACGATCAATACACGCCGGGGATCAAGCGCCAGCGAACCTTTGCACGATACTCCGAATAACCGGGCAGATTCTTTGCAAGTAGCCGCTCTTCGTCGACGAGCCTCCAGACGAGGGCGGGCAGCGCAATGAAGAACGGCAGTATTCCCCAATACGATCCGAGTGCGAGCGGCGTGCCGATGAAGAGTACGAGAAGAGCCGCGTACATCGGATGGCGGATGTGCGCATATATTCCGCTTGAGATGACCTGCTGGTCGCTCGTCGTTTCGACGGTTGAGGAGGCGAACCGGTTCTCCCGAAGCGCAAGAAACGAAATATAAAAAAAGAGCACGACCAAAACGTTCCCGGCTAGGACGACGTTCACCGACACCGCAGACCAGCCGAAGCGGATGTCGAGCGCGGGCACGACCAGGCACGCAACGAACGCGAGCATGACCATCGACATGACGATCTTCTGTGAGGTTTCTTCCTCGGCGATGGGACCGGCATGCATTCGACGTTGAAGCTCGTCCGGCTGATTTTTAATGGCATAGACCGTGCTTAGATACGACGCCGTGAAGTAGACGCATAGAAATAGCCACGCTTGCCAATATCGAATCGTCCCTGCCGGGATGAAAAGCAATAATCCCATCACGATCGCCAGAGCGATCAGACCGAACCAGGCGTTTGTCTTTAAGGACACCCGGTTACAAGTGATGGCGGTGGAAGTACGGCGACAGCGCCGGGCGCGCGAACCACGGAATGATCGATTCGATGACGCCGTCGATCTTCGGATCTTGCGTGACGAAGTACGGCGCTAAGCGCGATTCGTGCAGATCCGTTCGAATGTCGCGCGAAAGCGGAAAGTACAGCGCGATAAACAGTACGAGCCACACCAAAACTGCGCCCTTGGCCAATCCAATCGCGGCGCCGCCGAGCGAATTGCCGAGATTCAAAATCGGCAATTTTGCAAACCGGTTGAGCACCCAAGCGATTGCGAGCACGATGACGTACGTGATGAATCCGCACAAGAACATGCCTACGACGTGCGCCGAACCAGGTCCGAGATGCAGCACCTTGATCAGCCACGGATCGAACGAGCCGTTGTAATACCATGGCGTGATCAGCGCGGCTGCTACCGCAACTGCGCCTCCGAGTTCAGAAACGAATCCGCGCGAAAGGCCTTTGAACGTTGAGATGAGCAGAATGATCGCGATGACGATGTCAGGCCATGGAATGCCGTAGATCACTGGCGTATGGTTCCCCCGACTTCCTCGCGCAGAGCCGCGACGACGCGCTCGATTGCAACGTCGGCTTCCTGATCGGTGATCGTCGTGTCGAAGCGTTGCATGGTTGCTCGCACGGCGAGGCTCTTGCGCCCCTCACCGACTTGTGGACCGCGATATTCGTCGAAGACGCGCACTCCCGTGCACAGATCGCCGATGGCGCTTCGCACGACGTTCGCGAGCACGTCTGCATCGACGTCGAGGTTCACCACCACCGCGAGATCTCGATAGGTCGAAGGGTAACGCGAAGGCGGCCTATAGCGCGGAATGATTTGCTCGGGAACGTTATCGAGGTAGATATTGCACATGTAGAGCGGCAACCGGACGTCGAACGCGCGCGTCAAACGTGGATCGATCTTGCCGAAAGACGCGACCTCGGCTCCTTGCCACATGGCTACGGCGCTCTTCCCCGGATGATAACCCCGGCGAGCGTCTCGCGCCGTTTCGACTTCAACGCCGCACACGTTGCGGATCAAGGCCTCGCAATCACCCTTGATGCGCAAGAAGTTCGAATCCGTCGATTCTGGCTCGTTCAGCGGTTCGGTGGCAAAACCAAACGCAAGCGCGGCCGATTCGTTGACGATGCCGCCGTCATTCGAGAAGACGTGTCCGAACTCGAAAACCCGGTACGGGCGATCGAGCCTTGCGAAATACTCGAAAATCCCCGGCCCGAGCGCCCAGCGAAGAAAGCGATGCTCTTCGCTAAGCGGGTTACGAATCTCGACGAACGCATGGCTCGGCGTC
>JASHZC010000343.1 GCA_030042755.1 Vulcanimicrobiota bacterium
GGCGGAGTTGGCGCGGGATACGTCGCGTACGCTCTTGCGGTCGAAGAGCTGGCACGCGTCGACGCGGGAAGCGCGGTGACGCTCTCGGTGCATTCGATGATAGCGTCCGCGCTCGTGCGGCTTGGAACGCACGAACAGAAGAGTACATGGCTTCCTAAGCTCGCAAACGAAGATACGATCGCAGCGTTCGCGCTTAGCGAGCCGGATTGTGGATCGGATGCGGCGGCGCTGCGCTCGACCGCAAAGCGTGACGGCACGGACTACGTCCTGAACGGCCGCAAGCAATGGTGCACCAACGGCAGCGTCGCAGGATTGACGATGGGAATGTTTCGCACCGGGGGCGGCGGCGCGCGCGGCGTCAGTGCGTTCTTGATCGACAATCAGACGGCGGGAATTGCCGTGGAGAAGCTCACGGAGAAGCTCGGAATCCACACGAGTAACACCTGCGATCTCGCGTTTGACAATGCGCGCGTGCCTGCGTCGGCGCTGCTCGCCGGCGAAGGCGAAGGGTTTGGTTCGGCTATGAGCGCCCTCGCGGGCGGCCGCATCGGTATCGCGGCGCAGGCAACGGGAATTCTCGCGGCGTGCCTCGACCATTCGATTGCGTTCGCGAAGGATCGCGTGGCATTCGGTCGGGCAATCGGTGCGTTCGAAGGTGTTTCGTTCAAAATCGCGCAGATGGCAATGGATCTTGATGCCGCGCGACTTCTCGTGTATCGCGCTGCGGCGCTCGCCGACGCTGGCCGTCCGTTCGTTATCGAAGCGAGCAAAGCAAAGCTCTTTGCTTCGACTGCTGCGCGCAAACACGCGTCGGAAGCGGTGCAAATCCACGGCGGCTACGGATACACTACAGAATTTCCGGTTGAACGATTCTATCGCGATGCCAAGATCACGGAGATCTACGAAGGAACCTCAGAAATCCAACAGATCATCATCGCAAGGTCGCTGCTGGGCAAGTTGGATTAAAAGCTCAAGCCGCTCCGGTCAGGAGCGGCTTGATGATCGCTGGAGCGTGCGGGAATCGAACCCGCGGCATCACGCAAAGATAGGAGATTAGCAAGACCCGCCATGAACCTGATGGAGTATCAGGGCAAGGAACTCTTCCGCAGAAGCGGCATTCCTGTGCCTCGCTCGCAACATTGTAAAACCCCCGACGACGTCGCTGCGTTCATTGAAAAAAATCCCGGTAAGTGGGTCGTCAAAGCGCAAGTGCTGATGGGCGGGCGCGGTAAGGCCGGGAAGATCAAGTTCGCATCGACGCCCGAAGAGGGGCGTAAGGTCGCTGCGGAGATCTTGGCTACGCCAATGCCGCCGAATCGGCAGAACCCCAACGGCGAACCGATCAATTCCGTCCTGGTCGAAGAAACGCTCGACGTCGCGCTCGAGTCGTATTGCGCGATCAGCGTCGACCGCTCGTCGAAGAAGCCTGCGATCATCGTCACGCGTTACGGCGGTATGGACGTCGAAGAGGTGCACGACAAGCATCCGGAATCGTTTTACACGTTCTACGTCGATACGGCGATCGGCTATTCGCCGTTCATCGGGCGTGAGCTCGCGTTCAAGGCGGACCTCGATCCCGGATATCGCAAGCAATTTCCAGCGATTGTCGCGGGGATGTACCATTTGTTCTTTGCCTATGGTGCCAAGCTCGTCGAGATCAACCCGTTGATCCTAACCAAAGATGGACGCGTGATCGCAGCCGACGCCAAGGTGGAACTCGACGACGATGCGCTCTTCCGCCACCCCGAGTTCAAAGAATGGCAGAAGACGCTTCCGCTCGACGAAGATGAAACGCTCGCAACTGAGGCCGGCCTTGGTATACGCAATTTCCGTCGTTTCGCCGGCACGGTCGGAACGATGGCCAATGGCGCCGGCTTGGCGATGGCGACGATGGACGCGGTCAAGAACGCGGGCGGCGAGATCGCAAACTTCCTCGACGTTGGTGGCGGTGCAAACGCCGAGCGCGTTCGTAACTGCTACGAACTCGTGGTGAACCACACCGGCGCCAAAGTGTTCTTCATCAACATCTTTGGCGGTATTACGCGAGGAGACGAGGTAGCGAAAGGCATCGTCGAGGCTCTCAACACGACGAAAGCGCGAAAGATTCCGCTGGTGATTCGGCTGACCGGAACCAATGAGGAAGAAGGGCGTCGCATTCTCAAAGATGCGGGCATGACGCCGGTAGAAACAATGGACGAAGGCGCCAAGCGTGCCGTCGAACTCGCAGGAGTATAAGGATGTCGATTTTCTTAGATAAGAACAGCAAGGTTTTCGTGCAAGGCATTACGGGCGCGGAAGGCTCGTATCACACGGGTCGCATGCTCGCGTACGGCACAAAGGTCGTCGGCGGCGTGACACCCGGTAAGGGAGGCCAGAAAACCGAGCACGGATTGCCGGTCTTCAACACCGTCGAGGAATGCCTAGCGGCAACGGGCGCCACGCACCAGTGCATTTTCGTCCCTCCGGCCGGCGCCGCAGATGCTCTCTTCGAAGCCTACGAAGCCGGCGTTCGATTTTCCGTGTGCATCACCGAAGGCGTTCCCGTTCACGACATGCTTCGCGTGGTGGGAACTACGCCCGGTATGCGGATCATCGGGCCGAATTGTCCGGGACTCATTTCACCTGGAAAATCGTCCGTCGGTATCATGCCGGGGCATGTCTTCAAAGAGGGCAACGTCGGATTGATTTCGCGTTCGGGAACGCTGACGTACGAAGTCGTCGACGGTCTCACGCGCGCGGGGCTTGGGCAATCAACGTGCGTCGGCATTGGGGGCGATCCGATCATCGGAACGACGTTCGTCGACTGTCTGCGCGAATTCAAGAACGATCCGCAAACCAAGGCGATCGTGATATGTGGCGAGATCGGCGGCTCCGACGAAGAAGATGCTGCCGCATTCATCAAGGAGCACCTTGCCGGCATGCCGATCGTGGCGTTCATCGGCGGTCGTAATGCGCCACCTGGAAAGTCGCTCGGTCACGCCGGCGCGATCATTTCAGGCAGCTTTGGCACGCCGCAAAGTAAGATCGCTGCTTTTCGCGACGCCGGCGTGCCGGTTGCAGAGCGGCCGTCGGAAATACCGCAACTGCTTTCGGAACGAATGGCAGCAACGGTCTAAAAATGTAGTCCATGGAATACGGGTACAAGTGCGAGGATTGTGAAGTCGCGATTTTTCCGACGACGACGCGAAGCGAACTTGCGTGGCTCAAAGATCGCGTGCACGTAGCACGCGAAGTCGCCAAACATTCGAGCGGCGGACTCGATTCATGGATGATGGAGGGGCTAGAATTCTTGAACGATCACGTCGGCCACTCGATCGTCGTGGTCAGCCGACGTTAAATTATTGCGGGACGCGGATTTTTTCGCCGGGTTGGATCGTTGAGGCTTCCAAATGGTTCGCGGCGCTGATGCGATCGATGGTCTCTTGAATGTCGCCGTTCGAACTCGTGTGCGTCGATGCGATCGACCAGAGCGTGTCGCCCGGTTCAACGGTGACGAGCGTGTAACGCTGCGCAGTAGCAGCGTAGAGATGCATGTTCGAAAGTGTCGGCAGCGTCACCATCAAGCTGAGAGCTGCCAGCGCGATCGCCGGCATGAGCGTGAACCGTTTCCGCGTGACCACCGTCGTAGCTCCTCCATATCTTGTGGCAAACGAGCGTTCGAACACCAATCGGTCTACATCTTGGGCCAAACAGCTGTTCGTCCCCTAGATTTTAGCATGACGGTTCGGCTGGCTGTCAAGCTCGATTCGAACGTATGTTTGCCTTTTTGTGCACCTTGTGCTAGGGTTTGTAGTGCATGCCCATGCCATACGGGTGGCATTGACGTGGCAACCCAAGCCGGAGGCCCCCCTTGAGCGACAAACCAGCTACGGAACGACAGCAGCGGATCCTCGACGTAATACGGGCGTTTACCGCCGAACGCGGCTACCCGCCGTCGGTTCGCGAGATCGGGGAGCGCGTCGGTCTCTCCTCCTCGTCGACCATCCACGCCCACCTGAAAGCTCTCGAACGGCGTGGCCTGATCTTGCGCGACCCCACCAAGCCTCGCGCCTTGCGTTCGGACTTGAACGCCGTCCCCGTCCCGGAAAGCGTCGTGATGCCGATCGTCGGAAAGGTCGCGGCCGGTGTCCCGATTACGGCGCAGGAGCACCTCGAAGGCGAGTTCGTGCTGCCCGCGTCATTTGTGCCGCGCTCGTCCGAATCGTTCATGCTGCGGGTCCAGGGAGACTCGATGATCGACGCAGCGATCCTCGACGGCGATTTGATTCTGGTTCGCCCGCAACGGATCGCGCGCGACGGTGAAATCGTCGTTGCGATGCTCGACGGCGAGGCCACGGTCAAACGGTATTTCCGCGAGGACGGACGCATTCGTCTTCAGCCGGAAAATCGCAGCATGGCGCCAATCTACGCGAGCGATGTCGAGATCATCGGTCGCGTCGAGGCGGTCGTCCGCCGGCTCTGACCGTCTCGCGGCTCTTGCCGCGATCGCCGAGCTGCCATTCCTGGCTGCTATCCGCGAAGCGTTGCCGTGGGCGTTCGTCGGCCTCCTGGCGACGTTTGCGGTCCTCCTGCCATTCGTTCGCGTGGCCGGACCAATCGTCGGGCCGTCGCTTGGGTTGCGCGTTTCGTCTGCACTCTTGCCGGCCTTCGGCATCATGGGTTTGGTGCTCGCACCGGTTCTTGGATGGCGCTATGCGCTGCGCGCGCGGATCGCGTCACTGCCGACGATCGCAAGCGCGACGCTCGCGTTTCTCATCGCGCTGCCGCCATATACCGCTCCTCTGCTCGCGTATCTACGGATCGTCGGTCCGAGCGGACTCTTTCTTGCCATCGCTGCATGTGGTGCCGTTGCGTGCTTCGCGTGGATCGCACGCAATGTATGGATTGGGGCGCTTACGGCCATCGCGCTCGCCATTGCGCTGCGCGCGCTGCACGTCGGCGTAGCATTCGCGATCGCGCAATTGCTTCTGCCGCTGGGGCGACTCGGCGACACGTACGTCGCATTGATCGTCATCGTTCTCGTCCAGACGCTCCTCTGGACGATCGGCATGCACGGACCGGCGCTGCTGGCAGCCGTGGTGACGCCCGTGTACCTTACGCTGCAGATGCAGAACACGCTCGCATTCGCGCATCACGCCGCGCTGCCGCACATCGTCGTCGTCTCGCTGTTCCTCTTCATCTTTCCGGGCGGCGCAGGCGCAACGTTGCCGCTGGCAGCGCTGCTCGCGCTCTCGCGCGTGCCGCGATTGCGCACGGTCGGCCGCGCAACGCTCGTCCCGGCGCTGTTCAATGCCAACGAACCGCTCCTCTTTGCCGTGCCTGTCGTGCTCAATCCATTTCTCGTCGCACCGTTCATCGCCGTACCGCTCGTTCTCGCTACGACAACGTACGCTGCCGTTGCGTGGAACTGGGTCGGACGACCGATCTACTACGTTCCGTCCTCAATTCCAACGTTGATATCCACCTATCTCGCGACGATCGATCCGCGCGCGGTTGCGCTTGCGCTCGTCAACATCGCGATCGCCACGGCAATGTATTTCCCGTTCGTGCGTGCCTACGAGCGCCACGTCGAAGCGATCGAAAACGTGGCGGCCGTATGATCGAGCGGTTGTGCGAGCTGTTCGAAATCGACGCGCGCATTCGTGAGGCATCGATGCGAGCCTACGAACGCACGCGCGACCTGCGCTATCCGGCGCAACAAGAAGTGAAAGCGCGTGTCATGCGTGCCTTCTTTGACGAAGGCGTTCACGAAAGCGATCTTGCGGGCACGACGGGGTACGGATACGATGACGCCGCGCGCGAGCGATACGAATCGCTGCTTTCGCGTATCTTCGGCGCGGAGCGCGTCTTGGCACGCCTCTCGATCGTCAGCGGCACGCACGCGATTCTTGCCGCACTGGCGGCTTGCGTTCCGCCCGGAGGCCGGCTGATCTCGGTGGCTGGGCGTCCCTACGATACGCTACGCAACGCGATCTCCGACGCGGAGCATTCGCTCGTTTCGCAAGGGATTCGCTACGAAGAAATTCCGCTTCGCGAGGACGGATCGCTCGATCTCGACGCGATCTGCGAATCGGCCGTCCAGCCCGAGGTGGCGGCTGTATTCGTGCAGCGATCGCGAGGCTATGCTCCGCGCCCGTCGCTCGACGTGCGCGCTTGCAACGAATTGAACGCGCGCCTCAAACAGAAAGCGCCTCACGTCGCGGTGCTGGTCGACAACTGCTACGGCGAGTTGGTCGAGGCGACCGAACCCACGCACGGCGGCGCCGACCTCGTGATGGGGTCGCTGATCAAGAATCTCGGCGGCTCCCTTGCGCCGGCCGGCGGCTACATCGCGGGCCGAAATGACCTCGTCGCGCGCGTCAGCGCCCGCCTCTTCGCCCCGGGCCTACGCAGCGCGCTCGGGCCCACGCTCGGCTTCGGACGGGCCTTCATTCAGGGGCTGTTCGTCGCTCCGGCGGTGGTCGAGCAAACCTTGCGCGGCCTGGATTTTGCCGCCGCGCTGTTCGAAGAACTCGGCTTCCCGGTCGACCCCCGTCCAGGCGCGGTGCGCACCGATATCGTGCAGGCGATACGGCTAGGGGACCCGCAGCGTCTGTTGCGTTTCGCGGCCGGGCTTCAGACCGCTATGCCGATCAACGCGCGTTTTCGTCCCGAGCCGGGGCCCGTGCCCGGTTATGCCGATCCCGTCATCATGTCGAGCGGAGCCTTTGTGGGCGGTGCGACGATCGAGCTTTCCTGCGATGCGCCGCTGCGAGCGCCGTACGAGGTATATCTCCAGGGCGGAATCGTTGCCGAACACTCGATGCTAGGGTCGATGCTCGCCGCGCAGGCGGCCGTTGCGGGCGGCTGAAGGCCGCGCGGCGGCACCGAGAGAACAACTCTTTCCGGTGAGCACTCGAGACAACCGCTCGCATGAGCGGCGATTCGTTCGCACAACCGTTGCTTTCCCGGTGACGATCATCGTACCGGGCGGCGAATTGGTGCTGAACGGAACCGCAGTTGACCTCAGTCGCGGCGGAATGCGCGTTGCAACGTCGACGGATCTCCCCGCGGGACAGCCGATCGTTTTGCGATTCACGCTTCCCGGAGGCGATCGCGAGATGTTAGTGCGTGCAAAAATCGTGCTGACGTTCTACGAAGCGTCGAGCAAGTCGTACGCGCACGGCGTCGCCTTCACGCAGTATACGTCCGCCGATCATGAAAAGATTGGGGCGTACGTAGAGTCAGTGCAGCCGGCGAAGCAATAGAGGTTAAGGCGACGTAGATTCGCCAAGGAAACCGTAGAAGAAATACTGGTTTCCCTCGCTCGTCGTGATGACAATGCGTGTATCTTGTATCTCGGCAGAAGTCACGGTCTTACCCACCAAGGTTTCGAGAATCGCCTGCGCTTGCAGGAATTCCGCCTCGCGTAGGGCATCCGGCTCCACTTCTATGAGCTCCAAGAGCTCGTCGATCCGGTCGTTCATCGTCACCCTATGAGTAATCGTCAGGACTGCCGGTTTTGTTAGCATTTCCTTTACCAGGCGTCCCGACCACCTGGTGCGTTTTACCAGGAGCCGGGCGCTCGTACCAGCGAAGGGCACGCCGCCATGTACCTGCTTGAGGTCCTGAGTGGACCACTCGACGGAAAGACTTGGACGTTCGACAACGAGATTACTATCGGCCGCGATGACTCCGTCGCCCAGGCATGCTTAGCCCTCGATCGGTACGTCTCACGCAAGCATGCGCACGTGCGCATCGACGGGGACGACGTGCGTCTCACCGACCTGGAAAGCCGAAACGGCACCAAGGTCAACGGTCAGCCCGTTACCGGCGACGCGGCGCTCGAGATCGGCGTTCCATTTATGGTCGGTCGCACGGTACTACGCGTCACGCGCTTGTAGCCGCGAAAAGACCGTGCACGTCACGTCTACGATTTCGCAGGCTCGAGCACTTTTCGACGTCCTGCCGCGTCCGCTCGGTCTGGTTCCGACGATGGGCGCCTTGCACGAGGGGCATCTCGCGCTTGTACGCAGGGCGCGCGAGGAGTCGCTTGCAGTTGGCGCGTCACTGTTCGTCAATCCAACGCAATTTGGCGAAAACGAAGATCTCGAACGCTATCCACGCGATTTCGAAGGCGATCGAGCAAAGTTTGCGCAGGCCGGCGTGGACGTGCTCTTTGCGCCGGAAGCGGCTGCGATGTATCCGCCCGGATTCAGTACGACCGTCGACGTGGGAGCGCTTGGTACCGTATTCGAGGGCGCGATTCGTCCGGTGCACTTTCGAGGCGTGGCGACGGTCGTATGCAAGTTGCTCGACATCGTGAGGCCGGATACGTTGTACCTCGGTCAAAAGGATGCACAGCAAACGGCGGTATTGCGGCGAATGGTTCGCGACCTCGACATTCCTACGAAGGTGACGATCGTGCCGACATACCGCGAGCCTGACGGCCTGGCTCTCTCGAGTCGCAACGTCTATCTTTCACAGCAAGAACGTGAAGCGGCACCATCGTTGCATCACGCGCTTCAGGCGATTCGTCTGGCAATGGTGAGCGGACGCTCGAAAGCCGACGCCGTCGCGGCGGCGCGAACGCGGCTGCATCCGCTCGCGCAGCTCGATTATCTCGACGTCGTCAATGCGGACACGTTCGAATCAGTTGAGACGCTTTCACCACCCGCGTTCGTCATCGGCGCGGCGCGATTCGGAAAGACGCGCTTGCTCGATAATTTGTGGATCGAGTGACGCCGGCATGAACGGTTCGCGCATTCTGATTGGTGTATGCGGCGGTATCGCCGCGTACAAGATCGCGGGACTCGTAAGCACGCTCGTGCAGCGCGGAGCGCAGATCGACGTCGTCATGTCGTCGAGCGCAGAGCGATTCGTCGCCCCATTGACGTTCGCGTCGCTAACGGCGCGCCCCGTATATACGTCGTTGTGGGACGCGCCCGAACGCATCCCGCACATTCGCCTCGTCCGCGAGGCCCAGGTTATGCTGATTGCCCCGGCTACCGCGAACGCAATCGCACGTTTGGCCGCCGGCATCGCTGACGATCTCGTCACCGCATGTGCGCTCGCCGCGCGCATACCGGTGATCGTTGCGCCGGCGATGAACGGCGCAATGCTCGAGAATCCGGCTACGGTCGAAAATCTGCGCGTGCTGCGCGAGCGAGGCTATGAGTTTGTCGATCCCGAGCGGGGCTTCTTGGCGGAACGCGAGAGCGGGGTCGGTCGACTGGCTAACGAGGAGCGGCTGCTCGAAGCGCTCGAGCGCGTGCTGAACCGCGGGCGCTCGCTCGCGGGAACGAACGTGCTCGTGACCGCCGGGCCAACGCGCGAGGAATTCGACCCGATTCGTTTTTTGAGCAATGCTTCGAGCGGTTCGACCGGGATCGCGATCGCGCGTGAAGCTGCATTACGCGGGGCGACGGTGACGCTGCTGCTCGGACCGACGGTGCTCGAACCGCCCGCCGGCGTAACGACGCTTCGCTTCACGACGGCGCAGGAGCTGTACGATCTGGCGTTGTCGCATGTCAGAGGCGTCGGAATCGTGATCGCAAGCGCCGCGGTTTCGGATTGGCGCCCTGCCGAACGATCCGAAACGAAACTGAAAAAAACGGACGCTGACCTCGTTGTGCGCATGGTGCGTAACCCCGACGTCCTCGCAGCGATTGCTGAACGCACGGACGCGTTCATCGTGGGATTTGCCGCGGAAACGGACGATCACGAAGCTAATGCGCGCGAGAAGCTGGCACGCAAAGGTCTCGATGCAATTATCGTTAACGACGTGCGCCAGGGGCGCGGTTTCGGAACGGGAGAGAACACGCTGATCATGCTGTGGAAGGATGGGCGCAAGGAGCTCGGTACGTCGACCAAGGCCGAACTTGCGGCGCGTCTGTTCGATGCAATTGAGGAATTGCGCTGATGCTGCTGGCGATTGACGTAGGGAACACGGAAACAAAACTCGGCTGCTTCAACGATGGCGACGAGCGGCTCGTTCACCATTGGCGCGTCACGACCGAATCGCGCAGAACCGCCGATGAATACGGCGTGTTCTTCACGCAGCTCTTTTCGACCGCCGGCATAAGCCTTCAGGAGATCGACGACGTCGCAATTGCAAGCGTCGTTCCGCGGCTCGATCATACCCTCGTCGAGGTCTGCAAAAAATTCTTCGGTGTGACGCCCGAAGTGCTCGAGCCGCAAAGTCAACGGCTCATCGCGGTCAAGACCGATCGCCCCGCCGAGGTTGGCGCCGATCTGGTCGCGTGCGCGATTGGCGGACGCGAGCGGTACGGGTCTCCACTGATTCTTGTGAGTTACGGCACCGCGACGGTGTTCATGGCCATCTCCAAAGGAGAGTATCTCGGCGTTGCCATTGCGCCCGGCATCAGCATTTCTATCGACGCGCTCGTGAGTCGCGCGGCAAAGCTGCCGCAAATCGCGCTCGACGCGCCGGAGCACGCGATCGGGCGCAACACCGTGGAAAGCTTGCAGGCCGGATTCGTTTTCGGATTCGTCGGCCAGACCGAAGCGATCGTCGCCCGTATGCGTGAAGAGATGGGGGAAAACGCGCGTGTCGTTGCGACCGGCGGATTGGCAGACGTGGTCGCGCGTCACAGCAAGATCATCGAGCGCGTCGATCCACATCTGAGTTTGTACGGCTTGCAGCTCTATCATAGCGATCAGCGTTAGGGAGGCTCTAGGAGGTCGAATGCGTGCACTGTCCCTCGCGGCCGTGATCATTGGGATCGTGACATGCGCGTGTTCGAGCACTGCGTCGAACGCCACGTCGGGGAATGCGTATCAATGCGACGACCGGCAATTTGTCTCCGACCAGGGTGGCTTTGCACAGGGTTCGGTTACGGGAGATCAGTTCGTCGACGTGTGCGGCCGAGTGACCTCGGTATATCGCGCGCGCGCAACGCGAAGCGGACAGCACGGATATTTTTACGTCGCAGTCCCGGGGAGCACGAGCGCGATCGAGATCGTCTCGAATCTCGATGCCATGGCAGAGGCTCCAAGCGGCGACCCGCCGGCCTGGCCGTGGGTCGCGCCGGGCGATTACGTCTTCGTGCAGGGCCGATACTATTACGACAGCAGCTACAGTCAGGGCATCGACTGGACCGAGGACGACGAGAGCCGCTCGTGGCCGCACGCCGGATACGTCGTCGTATGCGATGCGGCCCGCCAAAACTGCCGGCTTTATCAGTAGGCGCCCTGTGCTATACTACGGGCGCCATGCACCCCACCGTGCCGCCGCTGCGCATCGGCGATCATAACATCTGGCCGCCTTTGATCTTGGCGCCCATGTCCGGCGTAACCAACCGGACGATGCGAGCGCTGTACAAGCCGTTCGGACTTGGGCTTACCGTCACCGAGTTCGTTTCTTCGAACGCGCTCAAGTACGGCAGCCGGCGCACGATGGAGATGATCGACCAGCACGGGCTTGAGAAGCCGGTATCGACGCAGCTGTGGGGCGACGATCCCGCAACGATGGCGTCCGCGGCGAAAGTCGTACGTGAGTGCGGCGCCGACATCGTGGACATTAATTTTGGATGTCCGGCTCCGAAAGTCACCAAGACAAACGGTGGATCCGCGTGTTTGCGCGACGTCGATCGTTGCGAAGCAATCATGAAGGCGGTCGTCGCTGCGGTCGACTGTCCGGTGACGATGAAGATGCGACTTGGGTGGAGCGAGAGCGATCTCGTCTACGTTGACGTTGCCAAGCGCGCGCAAGAGGTGGGCGTGCAAGCCGTCACGCTGCACGCGCGCACGGCGCGGCAATTCTACAAAGGTAACGCCGACTGGGAGCATATCAAGCGGCTCAAATCATCGGTGGATATTCCGGTAATCGGCAACGGCGATCTTGACGACGCGCATATCGCGATCGAGCGTATGCGCGCGAGCGGAGTCGACGCGATCATGCTTGGGCGCGGAACGCTCGGCAATCCTTGGCTCATCTCGCAAATCGCCGATCTCATGGAGGGCCGAGCGGCGCGCCCGACGCCATGCGCGGCGGATCGGCTGCGGTTCTGCATCGTACACTACCGTGCAATGGTAGCCGAGTGGGGAGAAGCGCGCGCCGTACCGCAGATGCGCAAACATGTCGCGCTCTACCTCAAAGGCATTCCGGGAGCGGCCGTATTGCGCGAACGGATGATGCGCATCGATACGGCCGTGGAAGCGATCGCGGCTATCGAAGCGGCGATCGCGCGCGTCGAAACCTCACCGACGGCCGCCGCGTGACATGCCCGTCACGGTCGAACTCGTTCCAATTCTGGCACGGTTGCGCGATCTTTACGCGCAACCGCGCGGATTGGCCCGGTTCGAGGGGTATCTCGAGCTCTTGCGTTCGCAAACCGGAGCGATGGAGTTGCCCCTTTCCGGCGTCAATCCGATGGCCAAAACGCGCGCGCCGGTCGTCGTCGAGCGGCTCCTCGCACTCGAGGCCGAGAGTGTCGTGATTTCTGCCGCCCGCGAAGGGGTGCAGCGACTTCGGGATCTCGACGATGCATTACGCTTCGCGGTGATCGTTGCCGACGACGCGGACGGTGGCTGGACCAACAGAGCGTTTTCCGAATTCGCACATCGGTACGAACGAAAGCACGAAGTGCAGCGCGGCTGGGCGACCGTCGTGATGTGGAGCAGCGAGGATCCCTCAGAGGAGCTGGTGCGCACGCGCACGCTCGAAACGATGTACCGTACGGTCGATGAATTAGAGCACGGCGCGGTTCGCACGCTGCGTGCGATTCTCAATCGCGAGGGACGTACGATGCGCTTCGCCGGGCACGAGCCCCGCTACGATGATGCGACCGTGCAGCGCATTCGCGAGCGCATCGAGCCGCATCTGGATTCGCATGCGGCGCCGGTGGTTTTGGCTGCACTCTACGGTGACGATATCGCTCGATCCCTTGGCTACCCGCCGCTCGGCATTCCCGATCGCGGCGGCTACGAACTCGCGCTGGCGAACGCCACGGAGGCGGTCGCGCGTTGACACGAGAGGTCACCGAAGATCTCGCAACGGAAGCGTTCGAGAACTACAAGAGTTACGTCAATCCTCCGCTCGCGCGGGTGATGAAGCTTTCCGGATCGCCGGTTGAAGTGCGTGCTTCGGGCAGCACGATCTGGGATCAGAACGGCAAGGCGTATCTCGATTTCGCAGGTGGATACGGCGTGTTTACGCTCGGTCATTCGCATCCGCGCGTTATTGCGGCCGTTAAAGAACAAATGGAGCGCATGTCGCTCTCCGGCAAGACGATGTTCAACGTCATGCTGGGCCGCGCGGCGAAGCGGCTCGCGGAGATTGCTCCGGGCGATCTGCAGATATCGTTTTGGTGCAACAGCGGAACCGAAGCGCTCGAAGGCGCGATCAAGCTTGCGCGCGTGGCAACCGGACGCGTAAAAATCGTTTCGACGCATGACGCGTACCACGGGAAAACGCTCGGTGCGCTTTCGATCAGCGGCCGCGAGACGTTTCGCGTTCCGTTTGCGCCGTTGCTCGCCGATGTGGCCCGCGTGCCGTTCGGTGACGCGTCGGTTCTCGCGGATGCGCTTGACGGCGCCGCCGCCTTCGTTGTCGAGCCGGTGCAAGGAGAGGGCGGAGTCAACGTTCCGCCCGCCGGGTACCTGCGCGCGGTGCGCGAGGCGTGCGATCGCGCGGGCGCGCTCTTCATCGCAGATGAAGTGCAAACGGGGCTCGGGCGGTGTGGATATCTCTTTGCGTGCGAACGCGACGGCGTCGTGCCCGACGTGATGACGCTCGCCAAAGGGCTTTCCGGCGGCATCGTGCCGGTCGGAGCGTACATTGCGCGGGCCGACGTTTGGAACCGCGCCTATGCGAAGCAGCCGCTGATTCATACTTCGACGTTTGGCGGAAGCGAGATCGCGTGCGCTGCGGCGATCGCGGCAATCGACGTGCTCGTCGAAGACGATCTCGTCGCGAACGCGCGCGCTCGGGGCGATCAGCTTCTCGACGGCTGCCGGACGCTCGCGCTCGAATATCCGCAGGTGATCCGCGAAGCGCGCGGGCTGGGGCTGCTGGTTGGCGTGGAGCTCACCAACGAAGGCTACGGTGGCTGGATCATTCCCGAGATGCTCAAAGCGGGCGTAACCGCTGCGTGGACGCTCAATCAACAGCGTGTCATTCGCCTCGAGCCGCCGCTCGTCGTGAGCGAAGGCGAAGTCGACCTCGCGCTCTCCGCTCTGAGCGCAGGGGTAGCGGCCGCAGCCGAGAAGCTCGGGCGCTTGTAAAAATGGCCTACGTCGAAACCAGGATCGCGATTGCTGCTCCAGCACGCGAAGTCTACGAACTTGCCAAAGATCAGGAGCGGTTTCCCGAGTTCATGCCGGACGTCGAGACGGTCAAGGTGCTCGAGCGTCATCCTGACCGGGTCATTTCGCGTTGGAAAACGCTGGTCGAAGAAGCGCCCATCGAGTGGACGGAAGAGGATCGCTTCGACGACGACGCGCTGCGGATCGAGTACGCGTTGCTGGAGGGAGATCTCGAGACGTTCGAAGGCGCCTGGACGTTCGAGGAGCGCGACGGCTTGACGCACGTACTGCTCACCGTAGAGTATGATTTCGGGGTCCCGACGCTAGCCGAGCTGATTGGGCCGACGCTTCAGAAGAAGGTGCTCGAGAACAGCGAGATGATGTTGAACGCGCTGAAGGCGCAAGCAGAGCAATGAAGTTCTGTTTCGTTATTCACCCGCTTTCGCTCGACGACGTTGCGCGATACGAACCCGGTGCAGCCGGGAAGGGCGCGCCGATCATCCGCAAGATCCTCGAGTGGATGCCGTCGTACGCCGCCGTCCACGTCACCGGCGTGCGGACCCCCGACGGACGCGAAACCGAGGGCTGGTTTGTCGCTGCTCCGCTGCTTCCCGAGCAAATAATGGATCTGCCGCGCGAAGAGGTCTACAAGCGCATCGTGCGCGCAATCGAGATCGGCGCGGAACTGGGCGCGGAAGTCGCCGGCTTGGGAGCGTTTACCGGAGTGGTTGGCGACGGGGGCATCACGATTGCCGAACGCTCGCCCATCGCGGTGACGACGGGGAATTCGCTCACGATCGCTGCCGGCATACAAAGTTTCTTCCGCGGCGCGCGCGAGATGGACGTCGATCCGGCGCAATCGACTGCAACGATCGTCGGCGCGACAGGCTCGATCGGCGGCGCCTGCGTGAAGCTGATTGCGCCCTTCGTAAACCATATCGTGCTCGTTGCGCGCAACAACACGCGCCTTTCGAAGTTTGCCGAGCAAATGAAGAACGAACTGCCGTGCGAGGTCTCGTATACGACCGATATTCCGCAAGCAGTGCGCCGCTCGCAACTCGTGCTGACGGCGACGTCTTCAACGCAGGACGTCATCGAGCCGGAAGATTTACGGACCGGCGCGGTTGTGTGCGAGCTCTCTCTCCCGCACGACGTGAGCCGCCGTGTCGCGGTCGAACGCCCGGACGTGCTCGTCACCGAAGGCGGAAACATGGTCGTTCCCGGCCATCCGTTCTTCGAGCGCGTGCGCGAGCCTGGAACTGAATTCGATCTCAATCTGCCGCCGCGAACTGCGCTCGCGTGCATGAGCGAGACGATGGTTCTCGCACTCGAAAATCGCGCCGAATGTTACACGCTCGGTCGCGGCATCGATGTCAACAAGGTCGTCGAGATCGAGCAAATGGCGGCGCGCTGCGGTTTCACGTTGGCCGACATGCGCGCGTTCGATGCGGCAATCACGCCGGAGAAGATTGCGGCGACAAAAGCAGCGGCGCTGCGCATCGACAACGTGGGAGCGAGCACGACGTGAAGCGCGTGGTTTCGGTTTCGCTGGGCAGTTCGACGCGGGATCACCGCGCGGTCGTGCAACTGCTCGGGGAAGAGTTCGACATTTCGCGGGAAGGCGTCGACGGAAAGCTCGATGCCGCAATCGCGCGCGTGCGCGAACTCGACGGAGCGGTCGATGCCATCGGTCTTGGCGGAATCGACGTGTATCTCTATGCCGGATCGAAGCGCTACGCGTTGCGTGACGGCGTGCGGCTGCTGCAGGCCGCGAAGGTGACGCCCGTCGTCGACGGGAGCGGCTTAAAAAACACGCTCGAGCGCAATGCAGTCCGGTACATGCAAGACGAGATGGGCATACATCTGCGCGGCAAGCACGTGCTGATGGTCAGCGCGCTCGACCGTTTTGGAATGGCGCAGGCGTTGGTCGACGCCGGCGCCGACATCCTGTTCGGCGATTTCATCTTTGCACTCGACAAAGACATGGCGGTGCGCGACCTGCACACGTTCGAGGAGATGGCGGAGAAGTATCTGCCGGACGCGTGCAAGCTCCCGTTTCAATTTTTCTATCCAACCGGGAAAAAGCAAGAGAAGCCGCCCGAGCCCAAATATCCGCAATACTATGAGGAAGCCGATATCATCGCGGGCGACTTTCACTTCATGCGCCAATTCATGCCGGAACGGATCGACGGGAAGATCGTGCTGACAAACACGGTAACTCCCGCGAACGTCGACGAATTGCGCGATCGCGGTGTGAATATGCTGATTACCACAACGCCCGATTTTCAAGGCCGTTCTTTCGGGACCAACGTCGTCGAGGCTGCTCTGTTGGCGCTGCTCGGCAAGCGCTGGGAAGACGTCAGTCCGAACGATTACGAGCGGCTATTGCGCGAATTGCACTTGC
>JASHZC010000344.1 GCA_030042755.1 Vulcanimicrobiota bacterium
GATTCTGCACAGTAAAGAGATTTTCCGAGAGCAATTACTCAAGCATATTCCGATCTTCGAAACGATGGTAAAAACGCTCGAGGCGTGCCCCGACGGCGATATATCAGCCGAGTTCTTTTTGGATCTTTGGGATGAACACTTTCCGGCCGAAGAGGCGCAACGCCAACTGGCAACGGCGGTCGACTGGGGGCGGTACGCCGAGCTCTTCGAATACGACTCCGTCACGGAGCGGTTGCATCTTCCCGAACCAGCGCCCGTCGAATAAGCGGCCACTCGTTTAACCGGGCCGCCTTGGGGCCGCATTATCCCATTTACGGAAAATATCTTCTCGATAAATCGGGCTAGTCCTAATATTGCAATAAAGATAGACTAGATTCGGATGCGCGACCGTCTCGACCTCAACGCGATCGATTTGAATCTTCTCCCGAAGTTTCGCGCGCTCTATCAGCAGCGTAACGTTTCTGAGGCCGGTAGAGAACTGCACCTCACGCAATCGGCGCTCAGCAATGCGTTGGCGCGGATGCGTTCGATCTTCGGCGACGAGCTTTTCATTCGCGCGGCTGCGGCGATGGAGCCGACGCCGTTCGCGCACGCGATTGCCGGTCCCATCGAACGCGCGCTGGTCGATCTGGAGGCTGAGTTTGCTCGCGTGAAGGCCTTCGAGCCGGAGCACAGCTCCCGCACCTTCAAGATTGCGATGACTCAGCTCGGCGAAACCTGGCTGGCCCCGCAGATCCTTGGCTACGCGCGCGACATGGCTCCCGATATTGTCGTCAACACGGTCGGTGCCGGGGATCGCGGGTTCGAAGGCGCGCTCACGAGCGGAGGTATCGATTTTGCCGTCGGCCACCTGCCCGACCTAGAGTTCAAGTTCTGCCAAACCGTCATCGGTATGCACGAGCTCGTCTGCGTGGCGCGAGAGAAGCATCCCATCTTTGCGGGGCCCTTGACCATGTCGGCGCTACGCTCATGTACGTTTGCTGAAGTCATCGAACACGGCGCGATGTATGGTGCTCTTAGCCGTTCCATCGTGGGAACGGTAGGGCCCGACGCGATGCGATATCGCACCAGCAACGTCATGGCGCTGCCGGCCATCATCGCGTCAACGGACCTAGTAGCCATTTTGCCGGCGTGGTTTGCGGCGCGCCACGCCTCATCGCTAAACCTGTGCCTCTTGCGACTGGCGGGAGAGCAGCCGGTTGCAACCGTTCGTCTGTTCTGGCATCAGAAGGTCGAAGCCGACCCCGGGCATCTCTGGATGCGTTCCATCATCGCGAAAGCCGCAGCGGCCGCTCAAATTGAGGAGACCCTCAAAACTGCGCCGATCGTAAGCCTCGAAGAAGCTCTGCCTAGCTTCGCGCGGCCGAGAGGATCAGTTCCGCAACCTCCTTTGGGTGCGACACCAGAGACGCATGACTTGACGGGAGCGAAATCGTCGCAGCCTTGGCACGCGACGCGAACATCCGCTCGGTCTCCGGCGGGATCATCTGATCCTTCTCCGACACCTGGTACCACGACTTGATCGTTTTCCAGGCCGGCGCTCCCATCTTGTCGGCGAAGATGGCGCCGCCCACGGGACGCTGAACGGCGGCTAATGCTTGCGCTTCGGCCAGCGGCACGTCGCCCACGAAGCACGATGGAAACTGCGCTCGGTCGATGTAAAGCAGCCCGCCAGGCCCCGGTCCGATGTATTTTGCGCCGGCACCAGGCGGGAATCCACCCAGCGCCTCGCCTTCGTCAGGTGCAAATGCAGCGATAAACACCAAGGCCATCACATTGCTCGCGTCTCGAGCCGCCGCAGTGACGACGGCACCGCCGTACGAGTGTCCGGCAACGACCGTTGGTCCCGGCATCGCGTCGATCGCAGCGCGGGTGTTGGCTGCGTCGCCTCCGAGACTCGTCATCTGGTTCTGCACCGCAACGACGCTATGCCCTTCGGCTCGCAAGATCGGAATGACTTTCAACCACCCCGATCCGTCCGACCACGCTCCATGAACCAAGACGATGTTGACGCCGCTGCCGGCCATGGCGGTTTCTCCTTTCGTAAACGGGAGTTCCCTAGGTGAGGACGACGATCTTCCCGCCGGCGGCGTTGGAATCCATCAGCCGATGGGCCTCGACGATATCGTCGATATGGAACACCTTCCCAACGGGAACGCGTAACCTCCCGGCGGCGACTCGATCGACCATTTCCTGCAGCGGCATCAGTATGAAGTCCTCCACGTCACCGCCGTAGGTCGTCAGATAGACGGCCTTAGGGATTGAATCCATGGGCGCAAAGTCATCGATCGACCATCTGTTTCCGACCAGGCCGGTCATGCACACGATGCCGCCTTGCTTGGCACAGCGCAGCGAATCGTCAAGCGTCGTCGCTCCAATGAGCTCGAGTACCTTATCGACGCCGCCCGTTCGGGACACGACATCGGGTGCGATCGCACCATTATCGATGAAGGCATCGGTTGCACCGTTGTCGAGCAGCATCTGCTCTTTCTCCGCACTACGTGTCGTTGCGTACACGGTGACGCCGCCGGAGCCGGCGATCGCGGCGGCCGCGAGACCAATGGACGTAGTGCCGCCCCGCACCAGCAGCGTTTCACCTGCCTTGAGTGCCAGCGCCTCGTACAAAGAACCCCAGGCCGTCTGCAGCATCTCGGGGATTGCCCCCAACGTCTCCCACGGCAGATCAGTCTTCACGCTGCGGACTTGATTGGCCGGAACGAGCGTATACTCGGCGTACCCGCCGTCGAAATCGCGGCCCATCCCGCCCATGACGGTAGCCACCGTCACGCCTTCGGGAAATTCGCCTCCAGGCGCCGATGCGACCGTTCCAACCGCTTCGATGCCGAGGATGCGCGGGAAGCGCACGCCCGGTGAAAGCCCTTGGCGCGTGAACATCTCCGAACGGTTGAGACCGAAGGCCTTGACACGAATCAGCACCTTGCCGGCCACTGGTTCGGGCACCGGCACTCTCTCGATCTTGAGTACCTCCGGGCCGCCCGGCTCGCGTATCACGACGGCCTTCATCGTCGCCATGCCTGACGACGATTAGTGCCGGAAACGCCGCCTCCCTTCGCGTACCTGATCACGCTCAATGATATCATCGTATTTCGATCGCCAATCTCGCGGCACCGGAGTTGCTGCGCGCTCACCGAACGGGCTCGATGAAAGGAGCAGCCCATGAGTCACTCCGACGACTGCGGCGACGTACTCGATCGCCGAACGCTTCTGAAGAGCGGCGTCGCACTCGCAGGTGCGCTGAGTTTGGGCACTAAGGTTGGTGCTGCACCCGCA
>JASHZC010000345.1 GCA_030042755.1 Vulcanimicrobiota bacterium
GCCGAACAGCACGTCGTACCAGAGCGCCCCAAAAACGAAGAAGACGATCGCAGAAACCACGATGGCCGTCCAATTCACGCGCATCGCAACGAGCCTCCTCGAGGTGCGTTTCTAGGAGAAGGGCTCGCATTGCTGCGAGCCCTTGTTAACGCGAGTCTAGTCGTCGTCGCGGCGGCCCGGCGGCCGGCGGCGCCGGCGTGTCGGCGGAGCCCCGGGTCCGCCAGGCGCAGCGCCGGCGAACTCATCGTCGTCGCGCGGACGACGCTGCGCGCGAAACTCACCGTTACCGCGGCCGTTCGCTTCCGATCCCGGAGCGATGACGGCCTTGCGCGAGAGATTGATGCGTCCTTGACCGTCGATCTCGATGACTTTCACCTGCGTGGTGTCGCCGACGTTCAGCACGTCTTCGACTTTGCCGACGCGTTCCGGCGAAAGCTGGCTGATATGGACCAGGCCTTCCTTACCGGGCAGGATCTCGACGAACGCGCCGATTGGAATCACGCGCTTGACGGTGCCGGTGTAGATCTCACCGACGACGACGTCCTTGGTGATGTTTTCGACGGTCGCTTTGGCTTTTTCGCCGCTCTCGCCGTCGAGCGAGGTGATGTAAACGGTTCCGTCGTCCTCGATGTCGATCTTCTCGACGCCCGTCTCGGCGATGATCTTGTTGATCACCTTGCCTCCCGGTCCGATCACGTCTTTGATCTTGTCGGGATTGATCTTGATGACGATCATGCGCGGCGCGTACTTCGAAAGCTCGGCGCGCGGCTCGGCGATCGTTTCTGCCAGTTTGTCGATGATGAAGAAGCGTGACTTGCGCGCCTCTTTCATCGCTTCACGCATGATTTCGATCGTGATGCCTTGGACTTTGATGTCCATCTGAATCGCGGTGATGCCTTTTTTCGTTCCCGCGACTTTGAAGTCCATCTCTCCGAGCGCGTCCTCGAGGCCTTGGATGTCGGTGAGGATCGCGTAGTCTTTGCCTTTGAGGATCAAGCCCATGGCAACGCCCGCGACGTGCTCTTTGATCGGCACGCCCGCATCCATCAGTGCCAGCGTCGAACCGCACACGGACGCCATCGACGACGAGCCGTTCGATTCGAGTACTTCGCTCATCAGACGCATCGTATACGGAAAGTCTTCCTTCTTCGGAAGTACCGGTTCGAGCGCGCGTTCGGCTAGGTGACCGTGCCCGATCTCGCGGCGTCCGGGCCCGCGCATCGGGCGCACTTCGCCGACCGAGTACGGCGGGAAGTTATAGAAGTGCATGTAGCGCTTGTCTTCGAGCGCGACGATTCCGTCGAGGCGCTGCGCGTCGCTGCTCGACCCGAGCGTCGCAGCCGTAAAGACTTGCGTTTGACCGCGCGTGAAGATGCCGGAGCCGTGAACGCGCGGCACGACGTGCACTTTGGTCCAGATCGGACGGATTTCGTCGGGCTTGCGGCCGTCGGGACGAATCTTCTCGTCCACGACCATCACGCGCAGCTCGTCCTCTTCCATTGCCTTGACGATCTTGTTGAAATCTTTTTGACCGTCGCCGCTTTCGAGCAGCTCCTTGATCTCATCGTCTTTCTTGCCGCAACGATCGAGCGCTTCGGCGACGGTGATGTTCGCGAAGGCTTCTTCGCGCGTTCCCTTGTCGACGATCCGCATCGCTTTGGCGACGTCTTTTGCGAAAGCTTTGCGGACCCACTTGTCGAGATCCGCGTTGACTTTCTTGAGCGGAAATTCGCGCTTCTCTTTGCCGGCTTTCTTGGCCAACTCGTTGATCGCTTTGACGATCTTCTTGATTTCTTTGTGGGCGAAGTCGACTGCACCGAGGAAATCTTCCTCGGAGATTTCATCGCCGCCGCCTTCGACCATCATCACGGCGTCGGCGGTGCCGGCGATGACGATGTTCATGCCGCCCGTTTTATATTGCGGCAGCGTGGGGTTACAGATGTACTTGCCGTTCTCGTCGCGACCGACGCGCACGGCGGCTACCGTTTTATCGAACGGAATGTCCGAAAGGGCGAGAGCGGCGCCTGCCGCACACACGCCGAGAACGTCGGCGTCGAGTTCCGGATCGATCGACAACACGGTTGCGATGACCTGAACGTCGTTTTGAAAACCCTCGGGGAAGAGTGGGCGAATTGGACGATCGATTTGACGCGAGGCGAGCACGGCGTGCTCCGGTGGGCGTCCTTCGCGCTTGATGTATCCGCCGGGAATCTTACCGGCTGCGTACATCTTCTCTTCGAAATCGCAGGTTAGCGGGAAAAAGTCGATGCCTTCACGCGGTTTGAGTGAGGCAGTCACGGCGCAGAGCACGACATTTTGGTCGCCGTAACGAATCAGCGCGGAGCCGTTGGCTTGCTTCGCGAGTTCGCCGGTCTCGATGACCATCGTGCGCCCGCCGACCTCTAAGGTCACGGACTCGGGCACAATAACTCCTAGTTTCTTGCTTTTACTCTTATGAAATGAACCGGGCTTGGTTCCCGAAGCGGCTCGCTCAGGCCTGCGTATCGATCGTGGAGCCGGTGGAGCCTAGGTTCTGGAGCTCGGTTGCCAGGTTGGCAAACGCATCGACGCTCAGCCCAGCGGTCGCGTACAATCCGCTCGAGTCGCTGGAGCCGAACGTTTCTTCGTAGAGATATTGGTATTCCCAGCTGGTCAGCGAATCGATAGCTTGCTCGTACTGGTTTGGCGCGGTGCTCGCCGCGGAGGTCGAGTCGGTGGCCGGCGTGCTCGACGTTTCAGAGGTGCTCGATGCGGCGCTGGGCGCGCTGCTCGAAGCGTTGGACGAAGGCGTAGTCGTGGAATAGCTTCCCGAAGGAAACAGCACGTCAAAGCCCGGTACGTTCGCGACGCTCATCCGCGCTATCGTACCATTGCTTGTCTACTCCGTCGTCTTG
>JASHZC010000346.1 GCA_030042755.1 Vulcanimicrobiota bacterium
GTTTGAATGTAGTCTTGACCGAAGCCATGCGTGCCGCCGCTGAAACTCATCGTGCCTTGCGGTTGCGTCGTCGCGGCAGTCGGACCGAACGTCTGCAACGAGAGTACGCCGCCGATCGCCCCGCCACCGTAGAGCGCGGAGCCGGGACCGCGGAGCAGCTCTGCCCGCACGATGTCGGGCGCCGGGTACGCGGCCCAGTCGATTTGACCGCCGAAGCCATCTTGCGCAGGCACGCCGTCAACAAGGACCTGACCGCGATCGTTCCCCATGCCCGAGAACGAAACGCGGAGTTGCCCGTAGTTCGTGAACATGCTATTGCTGCGATCGCGGTCAAATCCCGGAAGACCGGCTAGAGTCGCGTCGCCGGTCATCGACGGCTGGCTCGAGAGCGCTTGCTGATCGAGTACCGATGCGGGAACCGGGAGCGTGTGGATCTGTTCGGGCGAACCGGTCACGACGCGAACGGTCCCGATTACCGGAATCGGTGTCGGTTTCGATGTTGGCGATGGCGAAGGTGAGGGTGTCGGCGTCACGGCGGCAATCGCGAAAGCCGCCAAAACGGCGATCACGTCAGCCCGTGACGGAGCGCGTAGACGGCGGCGGAAACGCGGTCGTCGACGTCGAGCTTTCTATACAGATGGGCCAGATGCGTGCGCACGGTCGGATAGGCGCACTGCAGGTGTTTGGCGATTTCTTCGTTTGAATAGCCTTCGACCAGAAGGCGAAGAATTTGCTGTTCTCTGGGTGAGAGATGCGGAATGGCGAGTGGCTCGTCGAATGCGTCTCGCGCTTCGCTGTGAAAGAGGGCATGCGCCACTTCGGGATCGAGCCAGGTCGCGCCATCGGCAACGACTTTGATTGCTTTGCGCAGCCGAGCACTCGGCGTAACAGCCAGGCAACACGCGTCGGCGCCCGCGTCAAGCGCAGCTCGAAGTTGATGCTCGTCAACTTGCCGTTTGAGCGAAAGAATACCAACGTCGGGCCGCGTTTGCTTGGCGTACCGAATGAAACGAATACCTTCAGCAACGCCGCGCTCTTCGGAGAGACTCAAATTTACAATTAGTACGCTAAGACCGGGATCTGCGAGTAACGCTTTACCATCTCTTGCGTCTGATGTACCAAGCAGTTGCAGTTCGGGATCGGAACTCAAGAGCTCCGCGAGCGCCGCGGCAGTGGTCCTGCGGTCGGCCACGATCGACACGCCGACGCGAGCCGCTATTGAGGGTGCCGCCGGCCGCTGGAGCGTGGCATCGATCTCCATGAACCGATGAATTATCGCTTCGTTACCCTGTCCCTGTTTATTCAGTTTTACTCATCAGGTTTGACGATCATCAGGGCGGTGTATTGCCAAGCGCGCGATGCGGAACCTACGCTTGTGGATGCTGCACTACGGGTGCCAGGAGTATTTTTGCATGAATAAACGTCTTCTTGCGGTGGTGGTTCCACTGCTTGCGTTGGCACTGATCGCTGGCCTGGTCTTCCGCGCCACGACTGTCAGCGCCCAGCAAAAAGTCTCGCTCGCCGAGATGAGCCAAAACCCGGATCAGTGGGTCATGCCCGCCGGGGATTACGCGCAGCTCCGCCATAGCTCTCTTACCGGCATCACGACCGACAATGTGAAGAACTTGCACGTAGCGTGGATGATGTCCACTGGTGCTACGCGTGGTCACGAGGGTCAGCCGCTCGTTGTCGGTGACACATTGTATTTTGAAAGCGCGTATCCGAATCACGTATACGCGATCGATCTCAACAATTATCAAATCAAATGGGAATATACGCCGAACCAAGACACGTTCGCGACGTCGGTCGCGTGTTGCGATCTCGTCAATCGCGGCGTTGGTTACGGCAACGGCTTGATCATTGCCGATGCACTCGACGGAACGGTCTACGCGCTCAATGCGGCGACCGGAAAAGTCGTATGGAAATATAAAGAGGCCGATCCGGAACTCGGTCAAACGTTGACCTCTGCACCGCTTGTCATCCCCTCGAAGAACCGTGTAATCGTCGGTGTTTCCGGTGGTGAATTCGGTGTACGCGGCTACGTTACGGGTCTCAGCTTGAGCAGCGGACAGAAAGTCTGGCGTGCTTATAGTGAAGGCCCGGATTCTGACATTCTCATCGGCGCCGGGTTCCACGGGCCGCGCAATCAAGGCACGGCGACGTGGCGCGGCGACGAGTGGAAAGTCGGCGGCGGCACGACGTGGGGATGGTACTCGTACGATCCCAAACTGGACCTATTCTTCTACGGTACCGGCAACCCCGGAACGTGGAATCCGTCGCAGCGCCCGGGCGACAACAAGTGGTCGATGACCATCTTCGCTCGTCATCCCGGAAGCGGGCAGGCGGTTTGGGCATTCCAGATGACGCCGCACGACCAATGGGACTATGACGGCATCAATGAAATGATCTTGGCCGACATCAAGGTGAACGGTCAGCAAGTTCCGGCGCTCGTGCACTTCGACCGTGACGGGTTTGCGTTCGAGGTTAACCGCGCGACGGGCAAACTGCTGCTCGCCAACAAGTTCGATCCGTCGGTGAACTGGGCATACAACTACAACATTGCCGCCGGCAGACCGAACATGAATCCCGAATACTTCACGCGTGAAGGCCACAACACCAAGGGTATCTGCCCTGCTTCGATTGGAAGCAAGGACCAGCAGCCCGCCTCATTCGATCCGCAGACCGGCTACTTCATCGTGCCGACCAATCACTGGTGCGAAGATTATGCTCCGTTCGCGGTCAAATACAAAGCCGGATTCCCGTACGTCGGTGCGGTCGTAAAGATGTACCGCGGACCCGGCGATTACGGTGGTGCGCTCATCGCGTGGGATCCCAACGATGGCAAGATCGTCTGGAGCGATCACGAGCACTTCCCTGCGTGGAGTGGCGTCGCGACGACCGATGGCGGCGTTGCTTTCTACGGGACGATGGACGGCTGGTTCAAGGCCGTCGACACGAAGACCGGCGCTCTGCTCTTCAAGCAGAAGATGCCCTCGGGCATGATCGGTTCTCCGATCGTCTATTCGCACAACGGTAAGGAATACGTAGCGATTCTTACCGGCGTAGGCGGATGGGCCGGCATCGGTCTTGCAGCCGGGCTCACCAATCCGACGGCCGGACTCGGCGCAGTCGGTGCGGCAGCAGACCTCGGCAAGTACACAACACTGGGTGGAGACCTGGTGGTCTTCTCTCTCGACTAATGATGCGTACACGACTTGCCGTTTTGGCAATCGCGGCGCTCGTGATGATTCTCGCAGCGGCGGCAACGCCGCTGCGAGTTCACGCCACGGCCGCAGTACCTTTGCGCGTGTGCGCAGACCCCGATTACATGCCGTACTCGAATCGCGCGGGCGAGGGCTTCGAGAACAAAATTGCCGAGGTAATCGGGCGCGAACTTGGACGCCCCGTCGTCTATGTTTGGAAGTCGACACGTGGCGACACCGGCTTCGAAGAAATGGTTCACGGCTACGTCGATCGCGGAAAGTGCGATTTGGTAGTCGACGTTCCGTACGGTACGCCCGACCTGACGACGACGAGGCCGTATTACATTTCGTCGTACGTTTTCGTCTATAAGAAGGGCGAAGGGTACGACGATATCACGTCGCTCGATTCACCGAGGCTTCGTCACGTAAAGATCGGTTACGAAGCCGATACGCCGGTCGAAGACGGATTGAAGCTGCGCACGCTGATTATCGGCGCCAAGCCGTTCATGACGGCGGACGAAGAAGATGCGTCGCCCGAAACGATCGTCGACGCGGTGCAATCGGGAGCGATCAACGTCGGCTTGACCTGGGACCCGGCCGTTGGCTACTTCATCGGCCAGCATCCCGATTTGACCGCGGTGATCATTCCAAATTCGCGCAGCCAAGGTTCTCCCGAGCAATATACGTTTCCGATGGCGATTGGAACGCGCTCGGGAAATGACGCGCTCGTCGCACAGCTGAATCGCGCAATCGCGAACGGTCAAGCGCAAATCGATTCAATCTTGACCGACTATCACATACACTTCTTGAAACCGAGCGGAAACGGATGAGTACACTGCCATCAATAGGCGTCGTCGGCACCGGCCGAATGGGCGCCAACATTGCCTTGCGGCTCAAGGACGTCGGGTATCCGATAACGGCGCTCTACGATGTTCGCCCCGAGTCCGCACGAGAGGCTGCCAAGGAAACCAGCGGCAAAGCATATACAAAACTTGCAGACGTTACTGCAAATGCCGACGTGATCGTCACGGTCGTCACCGACGACGCTGCGATGGACCGTATCTTTGCGGAGAACGGCGACAGCCTGCTCGATGGCGCGAAGGGAAAGATCTTTGTCAACTGCGCGACGGTTACGCCGGACATCCATAGGGAGGTCCAGCGACGGGCCGAAGCGCGAGGCGCGCACTCGATCGAAGCCTGCATGGCGAGTTCGATCCCTCAGGCTCGCAACGGCACGCTGTATTTAATGATCGGTGGCCGGCGCGAAATCTTCGATCAGCTCAAGCCCATGCTCGAGAAGATGAGCGCTTCGCTCAAATACATCGGCGAAGCTGGGCGCGCAGCGCAGGTCAAAGCCCTGGTGAACATGGTGATGAACATCAACACCGCGGGGCTTGCGGAGGGTCTTGGCCTGGGCGACGCTCTTGGCCTCGATTTGACGATGCTGCGCGAAGTTTTTTCGCAAACGGGTGCGAATTCGCGCGTGCTCGAGACCGACGGCGAGGACATGCAAAATCGCGAGCACGACGTGTACTTTTCGGCCGAGCACGCTGCGAAGGACTCGGGCATCGCGTTGCATCTTGCCGAACAACAAGATCTGTCGCTGCCCCTTGCTCGCGCGACGTTCGAACAGTTCGAGCGCATGAAAGCAATGGGCCTCGGACAGCTCGACAAATCCGGAGTTTCCGAGTTGACGTTCCTCTCGCGGCACGGACAACATGCGGGAAAGCAAACCACCAACGCTTGAACACCAGACTATCTAACTAGTAGGAGACATTATGCCGACCGTAACGCTTCAAAGAGTCGTTCCGATCACCAGTTCGTCCACCGCCGGACCACTTGGGGCGATTCATCTTCCGCGCCTGTGGCTCAAGCTGACGCTGGCCGCGGCGGGACTGCTTCCCGAAAGCTATGACGAGTGCGGAAAGGGCTTCGATCAAATGACGCTCGACGCGCTCGGCCTCGATCGCCAGAAGACGATCGATTTCGTGCGCAACAATAAGCCGAAGTACATCGCGTTCGAGGAATGGGTGGTCGCTCAGAACGGCGGATCGATTTCGAAAGATCGTGTCGATAAGCACAACGCGGCTGTTCGCGGATACAATCACTCCGACGAGTTGGCCTCAAAGATGCGGGCTTCTTCGGGCATCAAGGATGCGTCGATCAAAGACGCTGTAACCTTGAATACAATCGAAGATCTCGACGACGTACACGACCAGGTCACGAAAGGGTAGAGTACACGGGTGAAATCTCTTTCCACGGCCGCTTCGGCGTTCGCGCTGATTCTGGCTGCCTCGCTGTCGCCTGCCATTCACGTGCGGGCGGCGGGAGCAACCGTGACCTTTACCGCGGCACAAGCCGCGGCTGGATCGCAGGCCTTCGCGCTGCATTGCGCCACGTGCCACGGCACGCATCTCGAGGGCGGCGCGGGGCCGGCACTGAGCGGTCCAAACTTCAAGACCCTTAGCACGAAAGTGAAGGCGAAGGTCAGCGACATCTACTCGTATATGTCGACGAATATGCCGTTCAACGCGCCGGGGAGTCTTTCGAAGACCGACTACGTCAACATCATGGCGTTCATCCTCAGTAAGAACGGCTATCAGGCCGGTGGTCCGGCGTTGACGGCCGGCGCGGCCGGTTCGTCGACCGCGGCGATCGTCCGCGAATGACTTCGAAGTGGCCGCCGTGCAGGCGGCCACTCTTCATTCGGGAAAGCTAGCTGTCGTGCTCGCGAAGATCGTTTCGCGTCTTCCGTTCCTGGCGACCGTCGCTCTGATTGCGGCGGCCCTGGGCGACCCATTGGTCGAAACCATTTCGAACACCGGAATCTTCGGCCGCGGGTATTACGACAACGACCACGCTAGCGTGATCCCGACGCTGGTTGTGGGAAGCGTCCTGGCGATCGTGATGATCGTCAGACGCACGCTTGCCGTCCTGCGCGATGCGCCGGAATCGGGGCAATGGCCGATCGAGATGGCGCGATATATTTCCGCGCGATCGCCGATCCAAGACTTACCCTACGTGCTCGTGCTCCAATTCATCGCGCTCTTCTTGATGGAGAGCGCGGAGCAAATCTTGCTCGGCGGCAAGCCGCTCGGAGGATTGGTCTGGTTGGGCGGCCCTCTGTGGTTCAGCCTTTTCGTACACGTCGCGATCGGCACCGTCTGCACCGTCGCGATCGCGCGCGCGATGCGCGCCATCGTTACGCACTGTGCGACGCTGGTCGTTAGCGCGCTCGAGTACAAGCTCGACGCGTTTTCGCGAGAGAATGCGGCCCTCTTCATTCGGCGCGACGACGAATCCGCGCGCTTCCGCATTCAGATTCTGCACGTTCATCAACTGGGTGAGCGTGCGCCACCGCTCCTCATTCCGCTGACGTAGCCCAAAATCGTCAACGCGGGTGCGCGCGCACCCGGAAGAGGAGCATCGATGAATAGGTTTTTCGCGGCGCGAGCGTTGCTCGCGCTGGCGATCATTGCGCGAAGTATGGCGGCGCACGCGAATGCCGCCGAGGCCACGACGGGAACGCTGGTTGGAACGGTCGACAGCAGCGGCGGACCCGTGGCGAACGCGCGCGTGACCGTTGCATCTCCATCCGGTATATACACTGCGACGTCGGATGCCCATGGGAACTTCATCGTCCTCGGCGTCTCGCCCGATACCTACACGATCTCGGTCGAAGCGTCGGGCTTTGTGCCGTTGAAGCAACTCGGCTTCACCGTGCTTCCAGGCTCCACGCAGCACGTTGCTTTGCGTTTGGTCTCGCGGCTGCAGACGATCGCGACCGTGCAATCGACCGCGAAAGCATTTACTTCGGGCAGCACGAGCGATACGTTCACCGTGACTGGAGCGCAGGCGACTGCACTTTCGCCGCCCGTGTCGTCGTCGGGGCTTGCCAATTACATCGGCGGCACCGTGGAAGGCGCGATCGCGTCCGTTCCCGGCGTAATACTCGATCCTTTTGCAAACGCGATTCTGCGGGGCGGCAAGGTTTCCGACGCGATATTCGATTTCGATTCGGTTCCGATTCCGCAGGGTCTGGTCGCAGAACCGGGCGGCAACATCGTCGGTGCACAATTGCCAACGACCGGTATCGCTTCGGTCACAACGACTCTCGCAGGCTACACCAACCAAGGGGACAACTCGCTTGGCGGCGTGATCGACGAAATTCCGGCCGTCGGCACGTACCCCGGAAGCATTACGTTGGAAAGCGGCGTCGGAGTAGCCGGAGGTCAGTTTCAGCAGAATTCTCTGCAACTGCTCGGTGCTAGTCCCGATTTACGCTGGCGCTATGCACTCGCAGCGATGACCGGAAGCCAATGGTTCAACTACGGAAGCGGCCAGTTCTATCCAATAGAGGCGGGAACGTACGGCTTGGCGTTGCAATCGCGGGGCGAATTTTCGCTCGAATCTAACGTCCATTACCGGCTCGATTCAAAGGACGACCTTTCCATCTTGGGACTCGTTGGCCAAGCCACGTACAATCAATATGGGTCACCATATTTTGGTGAGACCGTTGGCGCGCTCAACGGTTCAACGACCGTCTACCCCGGTTCGGTCGATCCCAACGAACCGGTCGATTACGCGTCCGGCATTCGCGGATCGTACAGCGTTCTCAAAACGCAGTGGCTGCACTCCGGAGCGCATTCGCTCTCTCGCGTTCAGGTGTACCAATCGCAATATGGCTCGCAAGCGGGCGGACCGTTCTGGGATGAGAACGGATGGCCCGACGGTGCGATCTCTCTTTCCGAAACCCAAGGGATGCGCGAGACCGGCATTGGGTACGACGGCGAAGACGTTATCGGCCAACGGCACGACTTGCGTTTTGGCACGGAGTATCGAACGAACACGTCATTTCTCAATCAGGTCGTGCCGACCGCGGACGAATTCATCACCTCGAATCCAACGTTGATCTCGTACCTTGGGTATTTCGGCGACACGTGGCATGCAACGCCGCGCCTGGATGTGATGGGTACGTTGCGCTACACCGACACGCACGTCATCCCCAGCTCCGGCTTCATCTACGACGACGGCGCGCTCGACCCGCACACTGCGGTTGCCTACAAGTTGGGCGCGGTCTCGTTCCGCGTGACGTACGATCACACCACCGTGGCACCACTGCCGCTCGAAACGGACCGCGTCGACTCAACCAACCTGCAGCCGGATGGGGAACCCGCCCCGTTCGTGCCGCTTGCACCCGAAGTAGGGAACGACGTTACGTACTCGCTTGAAGGCGGGACGCGCGTGCAATTCCGAGCAACGATCTTCAATATAAACGAGCTCAACCTGATCGACGTGCTACCGTATAACTTTAGGTCTGCGCTGCAGTCAGGACTGGTCCCGAACGGTGTCGGCGTGCCGACGAACATAGGCGGGTTGCGCGCGCGCGGCGGCGAGCTGTGGCTGAGCAGCGGCGGCTTCACCCTTGACGCAAATTACATCCGCGCGTACTCGTCGAGTGCGTCGCAGTTCGCTTACAACGATTTGAACGCACCGGCCGTCGCGGCGGGAGTGCTTTTCCCGGTGAGCTATCTCCCCAATCTTGCCGTCAATCTTTCGTATGAATACCACACGCGCAATCATAGACTGCGCGTGACGCCGTCGCTGTCATTCGAATCGGGCTATCCCTATGGGAACGGCAAAGAAGTTTGGGTCTTCAATTCTGCCGGAAAGCCGGTCGAAGTGCCAAACGACAATTACTACGATCCCGGCTATAACTACTACTTCTTACAGAATCCAGCATGTCCGCTGAATCAAGTAACGAATGCCGCCGGCAACTGCGTCCCGGGCAATAATCCCTACATCGGGAACCTCGGTACCCCAGAAGGGGACACGCCGAACACACTGCACTCGCCGCCCGAGACGTTCGTCAACCTTCACATCGAAGATGACATTTCGCCGCACTGGACCGCGATTCTCGACGTCATCAATCTGTTTGGGAATTACGCGCCGACGTCGTATCAAGGCAACCCATACCTGATTGGACCACCCGGCTACGCCGGAGGGAATCCGATCTACGCGTCGGCGTACGAAGCCGCCGGTGGATACTCGGAGCCATACACGCTCGGGAACGGCGTACCCACGAATAACGGACAGACGCAAGTGGTCCCGTGGACGTATGGCCGGGCCGGATACGTCCCGCAAAATTATCCTATGGGCAGGACGGTGCAGCTCCGTCTACGCGTTCGCATATAGGCGTGATGTCAATGCTCGTACAGCGATCCGGCGCCGAAGGACTGCCGAAACATGAAACGCAGCGTAAACGGTTCGAGACCGTATGTTGGTTGAGCTTCGCCGGCGTAAACGCCGGGAAAGACCGGCAATCTGTTTGCAAGCTGGTCGGTCAGATTCTGCACGGAGAATTGCAATTTCGCTTTCGAACCGAGCGAAAGTTCGAGATTCGAATT
>JASHZC010000347.1 GCA_030042755.1 Vulcanimicrobiota bacterium
CCGGTCGCGCGCCCGATCTCATCGACGAAGACCACAATCGCGCCAACGATAACGCCGATTCCAATCAGACGCCAATCGATTGCACCGCCGATCACGCCCTTTGCAAGCGTCGAGATCAGCGTTGCTTGCGGCGCCGGCAACCCGTGTATTCCACCAAATCCATACGCCTTGTTGAGTACGACGAGGACCGGAGGAATGACGATCGCTCCGAAGATCACGCCGACGATCAGCGCGACCTGCTGCTTCCACGGCGTCGCTTCCACGAGTTGCCCGGTCTTGAGATCTTGCAAGTTGTCGTTTGAAATCGTCGCAACGTTGATGACGATCGCGGTGACGAAGAGCGCGTACGCGATGAATGCAGGCGTCGCCGAGGGCGCCGCGCTGCGCGCGAATACGACGAGGATCAGCGAAACGCCGATAACGGCGAGTATTGCTAGGCCGGAAACCGGGCTGTTCGATGAGCCGATGAGTCCCGCCATATATCCGCAGGCGGCGGCTACCAGAAATCCAACGACGACGACGTAGATGAGCGCACCGACGATCAGCGGGACGACCATCGACGAAAGTACTCCGCCGGCAAGGAACGTTGCCAAAACGATCGCGAGCGGAATCAGCACGACGGCCGAAACCAACGCGACGACGCCGATCGGGATATCTTGTTCGACGATCGGCAAGCCACCATTCCCGTGCGCGGAAGAACGGCGGCGCGCCGCTGCGAGCGACGAAAGAACGCCGTTCCACACCGGAACGACGAGCGTGCCGAGCGTCCAAATCGCCGAAATGCCGATTGCGCCCGCGCCGATGTAGCGTACGTAGTGCGACCACACGGTCATCGCAACGTCGCCCGGGGCTGCGCCTGCAATCGGATGCATGGCCGTGAGAATCGGAATCGCGATGCCCCACGCGATGACGAGTCCGCCGAATATTGCCATTCCCACGGTCAGCCCGATGAGATGACCCGCACCGATGAGCGCCAGTGACATGTTCAATCCGAGCCCCGTGGTCGATGGGCCGAATCGACGGTACGCGGCAAACTCGCCGGAGAAAAACCCCATCGCGGTGACGAGCTGGAAGGCAGCCGAAACAATCGAGCTCACCACCAGCGCGATCAGACCTTGCTGATTCTCAGCCACTGCCTCACTGCTGCGCGTGCCGGAACCGACCTTGAGCACTTCGGCAGCAGCCACGCCTTCGGGATACGGCAAGTCGGAATTCGTGACCAGCGCGCGGCGCAGCGGAACGCTGTACATCACGCCGAGCACACCTCCAGCCGCACAGACCGTGAACGATTCCCAAAAGGGGAATCCGGTCCACCAGCCGACCATGACGAGCCCAGGCAGCACAAAGATGACTGACGAAAGCGTACCCGCAGCCGATGCAACCGTTTGCACGATGTTGTTCTCGAAGATGGTCGACGTCTTGAATGCACGCAAGACCGCCATTGAAATGACGGCGGCAGGAATCGACGACGCAAACGTGAGCCCGACTTTCAATCCCAGATACACGTTGGCCGCGGTGAATACCAAGGTGATCAGCGCGCCAAGCACAAGCCCGCGAATGGTTAGTTCGACGCGAGCGGAACGCGCGCTCGTTTGGAGAGTTTGCTGCACGAGCCTTCGATTGCACTCGAGGTACGCCGAGTCTTGCTCGAACGGGCAGGAAAAACACGCAAAGCCCGCGCAGGCACGGGCATGCTTTCCCTAGTCGGCCGAAAGCGTGAACTCAACGTTGCGTTGAACGCTAGTGCCGGCGTTTGCGACACGTCCTCGGCTGCGACGATGCTCGTTGCGGGACCGAGCGGCATCGGGAAGACGGCACTCATCGACGGATTTGCACGAAGCGTCGACGAGCGCGCACGCGTTCTCATCACGCGCGCGTATCCGCGCGAGCTCGAGGTGCCACTTGCTCTCGCAACACGCTTGGCGACGGACCTCGAAGCCGAACTTGACGCGAACACGCGACGCGGGTGCGTCGTCGCGATCGTTGAGGACGCGCAGTGGGCGGACGAGCCGAGCCTCGCATATCTCGCGGAACTCAAGACCCGGTTCGCCGATCGCCCGCTGCTGCTTACATTTACGCACACCGACGAGCACGGTCGCGAGCTTCCGTTGGCAATCGATCGGCGCATCGTGCTGAACGAACTGCACGCCGACGCCTCGCGCGAACTCGCGCGCAGGTACTACCCTTCTGCGAACGACGGTGTGATCGACGCGATCGCGGCGCGCAGCCGCGGGATTCCCTACGAAATCGTTACGATTGCGCTCGCAGCACATCGATCTGCGGCTACCGACGCGCAAGCCGTCGAACATTCTGCCAGCTCCGCGACCGCGAAACACCTCGCGACCATGCGCACGGAGCAGCGCACGCTGCTGCAGCTGCTTTCGCTCTTGCCCGAGCCGGCGGAATTCGAACTCATCGAACGCCTGATGGGCGAGCGCAGCAATCTCGATTCGATCGCTCTCTCGCTCGATCCCGAATACCTCACGCGCAGCGGCGACTATCTGGGTTTTTCGCACGAGCTGACCGCGGCCGCCGTCCTCGAGACGATTGCGATGAAGATTCCGCTGCACAGGCGCATTATCGAAGCGCTCGAACGCGGTGGTTTGAAGAACGTCAAAGATCGGAAGCGTCTCGCGGAACACGCGCTCGCGAGCGGCGATCGACAACTCGCAAGTCGCGCGTTGCTCGATTTAGCGCTGGCCTCCGGGCGCGACGGCACGACACACCTGGTCGTCTGGGCGTCGGAGCGGTACATGAAGCTCGACGAGCCGCCTGCCGATCGTTTCGTCGACTTCTATTCGCGATTTTTCGAACAGCTCACGAAAATGCAACGGCACGAGCAGGCTCTGTCCGTTGCGTCGCATGCGATCAGCGAAGCGCAGCGCCGCGGAATTCGCGGACTGGGAGCATTAGCCGGCCAATTGATCCGCGCTCAATTGGCGGTCAATCGTAACGATGCGGCAAAGGCCAGCTTCGAGCGCTACACGCACGCCTTCGTCGATCCGGTCGACTTGCAGCACCTACGAGAAGCCGCCGCGTGGGAGAACGCAGGCTAAGCCAACGTCGGGTCGTGACGGCGAACGAACACGGCGATCCGCCGGCCATCGCCGCCATGCAGCGGCGCAACCGTCACCTGGAAATTCGAAACGATAGCGCAGATGTTTGCGTCGGGCCTCGTCGTCCGCCAGGCCGAGGTTAGCGCACGCACGACGCGGTCGATCGGGCCGGGCAATTCGTCGATCGAAGAATCCGCTGCATACAGCGGGGCGAGTGGATCCTCACCGCACGACGGGCCGGCCATGACGACGCGATATGCGTCATCAAGGATGAAGCAGTACGGGACTCCAGAGTCGTTCTGCAGTTCCTCTTCGGGAACCATGTCCTTGATCGCGGATGCGTGCATGTTTGGCGAATCCCCCACACATCGAGCCTAGCAAGGGCTCCGGCGGGCGGACCTCCGGGAAAATACCTGATTTCCGCCTAATCCCGGCGCCGTGGGCACGATCGTAGGGCGGGGGCGTGAGCTCGAGCGTTTGCGTCTTTCCCTTGATTTGACGGCAGCGCAACGCGTCGCGCGCATCGTCCGAATTACGGGCGGGACCGGGTACGGCAAAACTGCCATCGCTCGCGCCTGCGCCGACGAGGCCCGAACCGGCGGGTGGCTCGCGCCCTATGTCGATGCCCACCGGATTCAGACGACGCTGCCGCTCGCCGTCGCACGCCGCTTGGCGCGCGAGATCGTGCACGAATTGGGCGAAGGCTCGCGGTACGAATCGGGTCTTTCCGCCGCACTCGAAAGCGATGATGCCAAGGCTTTCGAAGCGGCGCTCTTTCGCCTTGTCGACGCGGTGCTCACCGACCGCAGTGTCTACGTTACGGTGGACGACGCGCAATGGGCTGACGCGGAGTCCCGCTCGCTGATGTTGCGGCTGGTGCAAAACTTTGCCGATCGCCCGATTCTGGTAACGATCGTCGAGCGCTCCGGTGAGGCAACCGATTTCGGTGTCGAGCTTGCCGACGAAACGATCGTGGTCAACGAACTCGATCGCGCCGACGCAATTTCCCTCGCGCGATTCCTCATGCCGGACGCCTCCGATGCGGTCGTACGCGCGGTTGCCGAGCACACGCGCGGGCGCGCCGTCGACATCGCGACGGTCGCGTCGCTTGCCGGCGACCAACGGTCCATGACGCCGGATTCGGTCGCAGAATCCATGCGTAACATCATCGCCAAAGATCTCGCTGCGCTCAAGGGTCCGCATCGAGAATTCTTGCAAGTGTGTGCGATCATCGGCGACCCGATCGACTACGAGCTGTTGAATGCCTTGTGGCCCGATCGGCAAACGCTGGCGTTCATCGCGGAATCTTCGGGACGTTATCTGGTTCAGAGCGATGACGGTTTGCGCTTCGTGCACGGCACCATCGCCGAGAGCATTCGCGAGACCGTCGCCATCGAGATTCCGTATCGCAAGCGCATCATTGCGGCGATCGAGCAGCTCGGCACGCTGACGCCCGAACGCTACGAGCGCCTCGTCGAACAAGCCGCTGCATGTGGAGATCGCGCGCTGGAGCGATCGTACCTCATCAAACTCGCCGACGAAGCTGGAAAAACCGGAGCGCTCCCGCTGGTTGCGTCGTCGCTCGAACGCATCATTCCGTTGACGCCGTTCGGTGAAGAGGCTCTCGCATTCTACTCGCGGCTTTCAGTGGTCTACAACGCGCTCAATCGCGAGGATACGATCCGCGTGTCACGCGAGGCACTCGATCTGGCGTCGTCAGCCGGGATACGATCCGGGCTCGGGCAGCTCGTCGCCTCGCTCCTCTTCTCGCTCTGGCACAGCGGCGACCGCGAGGATTTCGATCGGACGCTGGCGCGCTACGACGAGTACTTGACCGCTGCGAGCGATCGCGCGCATCTCGCGAGCGTGCGGATGTATGCAGCCGCCTGCGATTTCAACGCCGAGTCGTTTGCCGCGCAATCTCGCGAGCTCGCGTCGCTGAGCCCGTCAAGTCCAGTGTCCGAGGTACGCACCGCAACGTTCGAAGCCATGATCGCCGATCGCAGCGGCGATCGGACGCAGGCGCAGCGCCTCATCGAGCGATCGCGTTCGATTATCGAGCGCTCCTCGCTCAAGGCAATTGCCGTCATGGTCGACTCTCTCGATGCGATCTTGCTGCAACAAAATGGCGCCGAACAGACTCGTCTTACCGCCGCACTTCGCAAACTTCCGCAAGGCGATCACCTTCGTGCGTCGATCGAAGGCCTCACGCTCCTCGGCGCGGGGTCGGCAACGGACGCGATCGAGATCGTGTCGGAATCGCTCGCGCACGAAGAAAGCGCGTTCGGAAGACGCGTTCTCTTCGGCGTAGCCGGAGCCGCAAGCGTGATGGGAAAAACGGCGTTGCCTGCTTCGCTACTCCATGCGCTCCAGCGAGAGGCGGGAAGTGCGCTCCAATCCGGCCGGTCGCCGGCGCTGGTGCCGATCCTTTGCGCCGCGGCTGCACTGGAAACACGCCCGACGCCCGCAAACGAGATGATGCGTCGCGCGCTCGAGATCGCACGGTATCCCTTCGACCCGCAAATCTTTTGGATACCCGCCGTTCTCGTCGCAGCTGCGGAAAAGCACAAAAACGCCGCCGTTCTGCGCGCAATCGCCGACGCTGAGTTACCCTGCGACCAGCTCCCGTGGAGCGTTGCGCACCACCGGCTCGCCGTCAACCTCGCTAAGCGTGGCCTCGGATCCGATATTTCACAAGCCGAATTGGCGCACGTCGAGCGCGCATTCACCAAGCTCGGTGCACCGTTTTGGGCAACGTTGCTTTCCGCAAAGACAGCCGCCTTTACGGCGGCCGCTGGCCCCGCAAACGATCTCTCCAAGCTGACGCGACGCGAGCGCGACGTCGCACAATGCATCGCCGGAGGAAGATCCAACCGCGAAATCGCCGAGCTATTGGTGCTGAGCGAACGCACCGTAGAAGGGCACGTCGCCAACATCTTCAACAAATTGAACGTAGGATCCCGATCGCAGGTCGCCGTCTGGTACGTGAGTTCGCAGGGAGCTTCCGCGCCTTCTTAGTCGCCGTCGTCGTCCCCGGTCAAGCAGACGAGTCCGACGACCGGACTTCCACGATGTTTCTCCTGGATTTCGGCGACGTCGGCGTGGAGCGACTCGTCGACGTGCTGCTGGATCGCTTCCAAGTCTCCTTGCGTCGGCTTCTCCGATAGGCCGGCATGCTTTTGCACGAATGCCGCGCGTGCATCGGCGCTCTTGAACGTTTCACCTGAGCTCGTCCATTCGTCGTAGGCACCGTTGGTATTGTTCTTGACTGCGCTTACGAGTTTTTCTGCTGCGGATCGTTGTTCATCGGGCGTCATCGTGGTTGTGGTCCTTTCTTCTTCTCGCGCGCACTAACTGGCGAGCGGATTGAGCAGCGCCAGCGCGGCTCTGCCGAGTCGGCCGTCGACTGCGGTCGTTTCGAAATCGGGCGCGCAGATGCGAACGACCGCGAACGATGGCTCGCTTGCAATTGCAATGGCGACAGCTCGTCTGATCCCGCCGGCGCGCATCTGCGCGACGAGTCGGCGCACGTCGACGGCGACATCGTCGGAAAGTTCGTCCGCCAACTCGCCGATCCGTACCTTCGGCGCCGGAAGATCGACGAACCATCGCCCATTCGGAAGAGCTGCGATGCGTTTGGCGTGGGCGCCGAAACCACGATCGTCATCGGCGCGGCGAATATCTTCGCGCGCTGCCTGAACGTCGACGACGCGGCTCTGCACGACTTCGGTGAGCGCGCGTTCGACGGCGTGCGCCGGAGAGAGCGAGCATCCGAGGCCTATATGCGCCATTGGCGGTTCGGATTTCGGCTCGACCAACGAGGCGATGGCGACCGGCGCAAAGGGGGGCTCTTCGAGCATGCACACGCGAACGACGAATCCACACGAGTCGATCGTGTCGTACAGCGCGTCGAGGACCGAATCGCCGGTCGGAAACGCCAGCACGCGCGCGAGCGCACGATCCTGTACGGCACCGGCGCGGTAATACCGAGGAACAACTTCGCATCGAACGGTGTACATCGACCAGACATGACGCTCGACCATCTCGGTAAGCGCGTGATAGATCGCTTCGATGAGGCAATTGCCCGAAGCCAGTCCATTGGTGCTAATACGTTGCGTAACCCTGCGATCGCTCGCGCACGGAAACTGGACGAGCGAGATCGGAACCCACACATCCTCACCCGAGAGCAAATCGGTTCCAAGCGCGCAGTCGACCTCGGATTCGCGCATTCCATCTCGCAATTGCAGCGGCTCCAAATCGAGTGACTGCAAGACCTCATGCATCGCCATTCGACGGCGTACGACGTCCGGCGCCGTCGCCGCTTGCCGCTCGACCGCCTCCATGACCGCGCTTACGCGAGCGGCCTGTGCCGTTAGTCCTTTGCCGTTGTATACGCCAATGAGATCCGCGGAATTTGGAACGATCGCGCAATACGTAGGCAGCCGCGTGCGATCGAGGCGCGTCGTTTCACCGACACGCGTAATCCCGAACCGCGCGCATAACCGTGGAATCAACGCGGCCGTCTGTGTGAGCGGCACGCAGCGGTCGCGCGAACCGAAAGCCTTGGGCGCGTGCTGCGGAAGCTCGATCACTGCGCACGCACCGCGACACACAAGGCAAGCGGTAGCTCAATGCGATCGAGGCGCTCGCGCTCGACGTAAGCCATCGCTCCGGCATACGCATGCGCTCGCGAATCGTCATCGAGTAGACCGATCGGATAGCTCGCCTGTAGCAGCGTATCGATCGAATCCGCGGTCGCCGCCGCTCCTACGCTAAAGTACTCGTGCGCTTCCATTGTAAAGCCGTGACGCTCGAGAAGCGAGCGCAAGCGCCAGCGATCGTAGAGATCCGGGTCCGCCGCCGCGTCGAATCGCGTGGCCGGGCCGAGCGTTCCGGCGCCGTCCATCGCCGCGCGCAACATCCGTTCGTAGGAACTACCGGATTTCGTGAGATTGTCGAAGACGAATGCGAATCGTCCGCTCGCGGCCAGTACGCGCGCTATGTCATCGAGCGCATCACTCAAATCGCCAAGCAGCATCACGACCAGGTTCGACACCACGACGTCGAAGCTGGCGTTGGGATGCGGCAACCCATCGATAATGTCCGCGCACAGAAAGGATCCGCTCGGAACCTTCTTCCGCGCCGCGTCGATTTCGATCTCGGCGAGATCGATGCCGTTCACGCGGGCCTGTGGCGCGCGATCGACGATCGTGCTCAGCAACGTACCGTCTCCGCAGCCGAGGTCGAGCACGCGCGGATTCTCCACTCGTTCCAAAACCGCATCGGCAATTACATCGTAGCACGTCCGGTCGTCAATCGTATGAAGGTCACAGAGGACGCGGCTCACGATTCCGGCATGCGCGCGGTGAAACGTTCGTAAGAATTCGCGCACGGCAAGCGTTTGCGCCATTCTAGTGATGAGTCCCACGGCTCATCCGCCGCAAAAAGCCGCGCAACGCAAATTGCGCATCCCAGCGTTTCAGATCGCCTTCACGCATGGCGATCGCTTCGATTGCGGCGCGCGCTCGAGACGGCGCGGCTTCGCACACATCTTGCCACGTACGATCCATATAGAAAACGTCGGCAGAACGAGCGATCATCGAATCGCTCTCGACCCGCTCGATCAAGCCACGCCGCCGCGCGAGCCAACAGACGTAACGGACGTTGACAAGCGCCACGCTCAAGGCCTGCTGGGTTTGCGGATGCGTCAATACGGCAACCTCATCGTCGCCATCGATGACGCCGCGCGCGTACCATTTCGCGATCGTGCCGAGGGGTACGAACCCAAACGGTGCGCACTCCGCAGCGCGCAGCGCCCCCATGCTCGACGCTCCGAACATGTGCGCGAGCTTGGTCGCCGCATAACATTCCTTCGGCGATGGAGCGAGGTCGTGATGAAAGACGCCGTCGATCAAGAGAACGGCGTCATACGCGTGTGCAGCGCGCTCGACGTCACCGCGCGCCGCCGGCGGCAAAAACGAAACGTCCTCGCAAGCCGTACGATCTTGCGGTGGCAGCGATGGTCCCGCAAAAACCGCTAGCGATACGCGGTGAGCGTGCACGCGCCGCACTTAGCGGACGCGCGCATGCTCACCTGTAATCCTGGCTAGGGGTAGGCTGATGCAGACGGCGAGGGACTCGGCGTCGGCGTCATCTGAGGCGAGGTAGTTTGCGTCTGCGCATTTGCTGCTATGCCTGCGCCCAGGATCGTCGCAAACACGGCCGCAACGGCGACACGTTTTAGGAGTAGCTGCATGCCGTCGGTTTACCCGACGACGCGCAACATTAACGCGTTAGACGCCCGCTTCCTTGCGTCAATTACGTGGGGTCGGGACTCGCTTGCGGCGGCGGAACGAACGGAGCGGCTGGATCGATTCCGAGTCCGATGCCGGCCTTTGCGAAGGCCTCGATTGCGCGCAGGTTGATTTCGCGACGCAATGCGAACTGACGCATCGGTGCCGTGCGTATCACGGCGCGAATCAGGATGCCGTTACGCGACATGCCCTCGACGCCGATCCACTCCACAGGTTCGATCACGGCGTCGCGCCATGCCGGGTCCTCTTTGAGTCCATCGAGCGTTTCACGAAGCACGTCCATCGCCTTACGGACGTCGGCGGTTGCCTCGATCGAGACGCGATAATCGATCCGCGACCAGCTTCGCGACGAATTCACCACTTGCGTTACCGAGCTATGGGGAATGGTGATGAGATTGCCTTTACCGTCGCGCACTTGTACGACGCGCAGAGTAAAGTGCTCGACCACGCCGTTATATTCACCGATCATCACGAAGTCGCCGACGACATATTGATCTTCGAACAGCACGAGCAGACCGTTGAGGAAATCGCGCACGAGCGTTTGTGCGGCGAAACCGATGGCAAGCGCCGCAATGCCGCCGATCGTTACGACCGAGGCGATTGGAATCTCGAGCGCGGAGAGCGTCGCCAGCGCTGCAGCGAAAAAGACGACGAATCGCTTGAACCCGACGAGCGCTCGCGACAGCGTCGGTACTCGCAGCAGATAGCGCGCCTGTTGTCCGGGAGCGACGCCAACCCACGCCCACGCGCGAGCCGTCTGATGAATCACGATCCCGAGCAAGACGTCGAGCACGGCGGCCGTTAGCCACACGAGCGCGACGCGCCCCGCGGCGCGAAGGATGAATTGTCCGTAGCCAACCGTCTGCGGAAATAAGAGCAAGGCATACGTCACGGCACCGAGCCAAACGAATGCGATTGCCCAGGCTACGAACGCGGCAACGACGCGATTGCCCAGCAGGCGGAAAAGGAGCAGACCGATCGCGGTCAGCACGACGAGAACGACGGCGACCCGCGCGATCAAGGCCGCGTTCCGATGAATCGACGCGGGCTGGCGTCGCTCGAGCGCAGCAACGAGCGCCGCTTGCAACAAGCCTTGCCACTGTGCGGCGAGCTCGGCTGAAGACATGTCGTTGTGACGCGCGTCTTCTGCCGTTACGGTCAGGATGGGCAGTGGATTTTTGTGGTGTTCGTCGCTCGCGACGAGCGCATATTCAGAGCTCTCCTGCTCGACGGATACCTTGAAGGTTCTCGGATCGTAGATCGTCGTTTCGCGATCCGGATCGACGGCAAGGATCTGCGCGATTGCGCCGCTGATCAAGAAAATTCGCGTGGCAATGGGCGTCGCGCCGGGCGGCGGGCTGGCGAGCGCCGCCACTCGGATTACCGGCTGGCCGTCGACCATGACCGGCGCAGTCTCGAACAGAGGCTGGTGGGCGGCCGGGCTGGCCGAAAGTCCGGGGACGAGTTGCGCGTTCGCCGGAGCGTTCGCTACGCTGCAAATCGTCGCAGCCAACACGGGTATTAAGAGATAACGGAGAGAACGCATCGCCTTCCAAGGATTCATGACCATCACCGATCTCACCCTCACTGCTGACGTCGAGCGTGAAACAGCGCCGATATTCGAACGCGTTGCCAATGTGATCCCACGCGTCGAATGGCCGTTGCACGCTCCGTACGTGGCCGCAATCAACCGTCTCAAGCGCGAACGCAACGCGGTCATTTTGGCGCACAACTATCAGGTGCCGGAGATCTATCACACCGTTGCCGATATCGTAGGTGATTCGCTCGCGCTTGCGATGCAAGCCGCGAAGACCGACGCCGACGTCATCGTGCTTTGCGGCGTGCATTTCATGGCTGAGACTGCGAAGTTGGTAAACCCAGAAAAGATCGTACTCGTTCCCGATCTTCGCGCCGGCTGTTCGCTCGCCGAATCGATAACGGCTGAAGACGTGCGTTTGCTACGCGAACGCTATCCAGGCGTTCCGGTCGTGACCTACGTGAACACGTCGGCAGCCGTAAAGGCGGAATCCGATATTTGCGTAACCAGCGGCAACGCCGTCGAGATCGTCGAAGCGCTTCAGGTCCCGCGCGTGATCTTTCTGCCCGATGAATATCTCGCGAAGTACGTAGCGTCCAAGACCACCACGGAGATCATCGCGTGGAAGGGACACTGCGAAGTGCACGAACGCTTCACCGGTTCGGACATCCGTAAATTCCGCGAAGGCGATCCGCGACTGGTCGTTATCGCGCATCCGGAGTGCCCACCCGACGTGCTCGCCGAAGCCGACTACGTCGGATCGACGCACGGCATGGTCGATTACGTTGCCCTTCGACAGGCTCAGGGTGACAAAGCCGGTGCGCCGCGCGTACTGCTTGTCACCGAATGCTCGATGGCCGACAACGTGTCGGGAACGTTTCCGAGCGTCGAGTTCGTGCGTCCGTGCAATCTCTGTCCGCACATGAAACGCAACACGCTGCCGAAGGTTTTGCACAGCCTCGAGACCTTGGAGTACGAAGTTACCGTCGATCCGGCCATCGCGCAGCGCGCTCGCGCAGCCGTAGAGCGCATGCTCGAGTTCAGCCGAGCGCGGCGAGCGTCATGATCGTTCATCGCGCCGGGGTTGTCGTTGTCGGCGCCGGAATTGCGGGCCTGATGGCCGCGCTCAAACTGGCGCCGACGCCGGTGTCCGTGCTCTGCAAACGGCGGCTCGGCCGCGGTGCTGCAACCGATTGGGCGCAGGGCGGTATCGCAGCGGCGCTCGGCGCCGACGACTCGCCGTCGCTGCACGCCATCGACACACAGCGCGCCGGTGCCGGCATCAGCGACGCGCGCATCGTCAACATTCTAACGAGCGACGCGCCCGCGCGCATCGAAGAATTACTCGAACTTGGGGCTGCATTCGACCGTAACGAAACGGGCGAGCTGGCACTCGGGCGCGAAGCCGCGCACCAGCGACGCCGCATCGTGAAGGCCGGCGGCGACGCGACCGGTCACGAGATTCTCAAGACGCTCATCGCAGCGGTGCGCGAAACGCCGTCAATCGAGATTGTAGAAAACGTAACCGCCGACGACATCATCGTGCAAGACGGCCGCGTCGCGGGCGTATACGCGCACGAGAATGCCGGCGGAGCGCATGCATATCTCGCGCACGCCGTCGTGCTTGCGACCGGCGGGATCGGGCGCCTATATCGCTACACGACCAATCCGGTCGAAGCGACCGGCGACGGCATCGCAATGGCTGCACGCGCGGGCGCAACGCTCGCGGACATGGAGTTCGTGCAGTTTCACCCGACCGCGCTTGCAATCGGCAAGGATCCGATGCCCCTCGTAACGGAAGCGGTGCGCGGCGAAGGCGCAGTGCTCGTCAACGATCTTGGCGAGCGGTTCATGCTCGCGATTGCGGCCGATGCCGAGCTTGCACCGCGCGACGTCGTGGCCCGCGCGATCTTCGAGCAACTGCAACGCGGGCGTCTGGTCGGATTGGATGCTCGTGCAGCAATCGGCGCGGCCTTTCCACACGAGTTTCCGACCGTCTTCGGCTTCTGCCAAAGCGCCGGAATCGACCCGCGCACCGCGCGCATTCCGGTCGCGCCCGCGGCGCACTATCACATGGGCGGCGTCGCGGTCGACGAGTGGGGCCGCGCTTCGCTCGAAGGCTTATGGGCATGCGGCGAAGCTAGTGCGACAGGCGTGCACGGCGCAAATCGCCTCGCGAGCAACTCGCTCCTTGAGGCGCTCGTGTACGGGTCGCGCGTCGCCGAAAACATTGCGCTATCGCCCGATCGCGTTTTCAACGATCCGCAGCCGCGCGCGTACCGTGTAGAACCTGAAGCGGCCGAGCATCAAGCTACCAGCGACTTGCGCAACGTGATGTACGCTAATGTCGGCTTGGTGCGTAACGAACTTGGCTTGCGCGAAGCGCTTTCGCGCATCGGCAACCTCGAGCGTGATTTTCCGCACGCCGCCAACGAATTGCGCAATCTCCTCATCGTCGGGCGATTGATCGCCGAAGCCGCACTCGCGCGCGAGGAGAGCCGCGGCAGCCATCACCGTACCGACTATCCGGCGAGCGACGACGCACTTGCAAAGCGTTCCTTCACGCGCCTTGTCAACGCTTAAGCCGAGCCGGCTCATCGTCGAGCCGCTCGTACGCGCCGCACTGCTGGAGGATCTTGCGCACGGTAGCGATCTCACGACCGACGCGATCGTTCCACCGGAATTGCACGCGACGGCACGGATCGTTTCGCGGGCCGACGGTGTCATTGCGGGCTTGGATGCAGCGCTGATCACGTTCGACCTGCTCGAACCCGGAGCGACGACGGTAAGCGCGATCGTTGCGGACGGTGGCGTTGTAACACCTGGCGCGGTCGTCGCCGAACTGCGCGGTCCGGCCGGCGTTCTGCTTACCGGCGAACGAACGATGTTGAATCTGCTCTGCCGGCTATCCGGGATCGCGACCGCTACGCGTCGTCTTGTCGACGCCGTTGCCGGCACGCGCGCGCACGTGGTCGACACGCGCAAAACCACATCCGGTTTGCGCGTGCTCGAAAAGTACGCCGTGCGTTGCGGTGGCGGCAGCAACCACCGCTTCGGTCTCGACGATGCGGTGCTCATCAAGGACAATCATCTCGCGCTCGCCGGTTCCATTCACGCTGCCGTAGCGCGCGTACGCGAACGCGCGGGACACATGGTGAAGATCGAAGTCGAAGTGGACACGCTCGATCAGCTCCGCGAGGCGCTGCGCGAGCCGATCGATGCCGTGCTGCTCGACAACATGAAGCCGGCGATGCTGACAGAAGCCGTCCGCATCGTCGGGGGCGAGGTTCTCACCGAAGCCAGCGGCGGCATTCGCCCGGAAACGATCGCTGCCGTCGCCGCAAGCGGCGTTGATCTCATCTCAATCGGGTGGCTCACCCACAGCGCACCCGCTCTCGATCTAGGACTCGATATCGCGGTTTAGCGGTGAGGCGGTCCGCCGCCGAAGCGACCCATCGGCATTCCGCGGCCGCCGCCGCTGGCAACCATCAGCAGAATCCCGCCTGCAGTCGGTGCCTTATGCGGGCGGTGGCTGTGCATCGGACGCGGTGCGCCGCTAGCCTTGGGCCAGGGATGCGCAGCGCGCATTTGAGCCATCATCGATTTCATTTGGTCCGCAAACTGCTTTGCGTCGTTCAGTATCGCGGTTTTCTCGCCCGATGAAAGAGCGCCGTCGAGCTGAGCGACCGCCGCGCGGCGGTCGGGGTTGGCCGACACGGCGAGATTCCCGACGACCGACGCGAGCAGCTGCCGGTGCGCCGGCGTCAGCGCGCCCAAGATTTGCGAGCGAAACTGCTCGTGGAGCTTGCGCATCTGTTCGAAATTCGCGCGCATTTGTTGGCGCATTTCAGGGGACGGCATGCCGGGATTGCCCGGCGCTTGTTGTGCAGTTGCAACGGCGGGGATGGCGGTTGCAAGTGCTAGCGTAAGAAGAAGGCGTTTCATACCCTGGTTGTACGACACTGCGGCATGGAATAGGCTGAGAGC
>JASHZC010000348.1 GCA_030042755.1 Vulcanimicrobiota bacterium
GGTCCGTCACGGGTCCTCGACCAAGAGATGATTGGCTGGTTCGTAGAAGGCACGCTGAACGTCCTCAAACATCACAAAGTCATTGCAGGCTCGATCGGTCGAACCGGCCGCGACACCGACGTCTTTGTCGGCAACAGCGGGCACAACATTCTTTCGACCCACGGTGGATTCGTCGAATTTCTCGTCAAGCTGAACGAAAAGGTTCACGTCGGCCAAAAGCTCGCCACCCAGCGCAATACGTTTGGTGAGATCGTCGCGGAATACACCAGCGGTGTAACCGGCGAAGTCGGGTCCTTACGCAGCGACGCAACGGCCGAGCCCGGGACGCCGCTGGTCACCATCCTCTACAATGAGGTGCCCCAGGAAGACCCAGTCGACTTCGCGGAGTGACGCGGGTGCCTTCATCCACAGCGATTCGTGCGGCGCTCTACGCCAGCTTCCCGTGGTACGACCTCGCCGAGATGCATGCCGCGACGGACGAGCTTTGGAAAACGCTCGCGACCTTTTTCGCTCGTATGGGACTCGAGGACGTGCCGACGCGACTCGATCGCGAACGCCCGCACGGAACCGATCACGCGGGCACGTGTTTATTCACACAAACGTGCGGCTATCCGCTCTTCACGACGGCTCGCGGGCATTTTACCGTCCTCGGCGCACCGTGCTACGGCGTTCCAGGATGTAACGGTTGGTTGCACCGCAGTTACGTCGTCGTTCGCGACGAAGCACCGGTTTCCGCACTTTACCATCTCCGAGGCATGCGTTTCGCGATCAACGAGCCTGACTCGAACTCCGGGATGAATCTGCCGCGTCTGCTCTTTGCGCCGCTCGCGCGCGGCGGCCGATTCTTCGCGGAAACGATCGTCACGGGAAGTCATGAGGCGAGTGCCGCGCACGTGAGCGACGGGCGAGCCGATGCCGCTGCGCTCGATTGCGTCACGCTCGCGCTATTGCGGCGTTACCGCCCGGACGCGGTCGCGCGCTTGCGTATCGTCGCCGAGACGGTCTTAACGCCTGCGCCTCCACTCGTGACCTCCTGCAACACGACGGCCCGCGACGTCGCAGCGCTACGGCTCGCCCTGCGTGAGTTCATGCGAGATCGACGCTACGCAGAGTTGCGCGACGCGCTGTTCCTTGCCGACATCAACTGCTGCGACGAGGATACGTACGATGTCGTAATGGACTGCGAGCGCGAGGCGCAACGCCTTGGCTATCCCGACCTCACTTAGTTGCGGCAGGATCTCCGGATGCGTCCTCGATCATCGTGATCTGATCGCCGCCATGGATGATTTCGCGAACGGCGCTTTCACCCTTGCGAATCGGATCGGAGACGATTGCGTAGTGCCGGTGACCGTGCCCCGACTCGTCGGAGGCATGGAGAACGCCGGCGAGCACGCGCCGGTCAGCTAAAGTAACGCGCACGGCTTTGCCGAGAAAGGGTTTAATCTCTTGATCGGTCATGCTTTCGAAATCGCCCGCGAGTGGCCAGAGGTTGCGCCCCGCGGTCCAGTTTCCGAACCGAATGCGCGAGCCGCCGCGAGCGGGACGGCCGCCGCGCTAGGCCGCCGCCTGATGTGGACGACAAGGGCAGGCTCGTCTCCGGCGCGCCCATATCGGTCGTTGCACTTTACGCGAATCAGACGGTAGAAAAGACCCAATCCGGGTCGGATGGTTCGTTCCACTTTACGGACCTTGCCCCGGGCACCTACGGTTTGGAAGCTACAACCGAGTCAGGTTGCGCATATTCTGACCCAATCCGCGTGGACGTCGGTTTTACGACCGCCGTAAGCCTTCGATTGGTAAAGGGGTTGTGCCAAAACGCGATCTCGCTAGGCCGCCCCGCAGCTCAGCCCTAACGCAAAATAGGTGATCGGCGAACCCAATCTGGGCAACTCTGCGGAGGCCGGACGGGCGGCGCGCGCCCTATCATCTCGCAAGGGCTCTGGATAAGCGCCGTTGCCGCTGTGGGCAAGGTCGCAAACCAAGCCCGCCACTCGCATGGTTCTAGTAAGGAGATCATCTCAATGTTGAACGCTAAGTCGCCTGAGGTTGTGGCATTGATCGGGAAGCTCAAATCGGATCACACGCCGCTAAAAGACAGCACCACCGTCCACGAAGACTGGAGCATCATCTTCAGTAGTAAACACTATATCCTGATCATAAAGACGGACCCGCCCCTCGATCCACCCACGAGGATGTTCGAGGTTCGCGGTAAGCAGCTTACGCAAGACAGCACAGTTGCTGACGTTGTCGCGGCTCTGAAACTCTAAAGGCAGACTGGAGGGGGAGGTGTTGACCCTATGATCGAGGCCCGCCATATGAACAGGACTTCCAGCTGCGAGGATGCCTTAGCCTCGGCGACTCAAAGTCTCGATGCGTGGCTAGTACAAAACCTGGATCATTTCTCCCCTTTCGGCTTAGAACAGGGAGACAAGCTCTGTTACAAGTTGAAAGCCTTTGACGAGCTTTGTATGTACTCGGCTATCGCCGACGAGCGCAACGGGGAAGTCCCCATTCCGCGAGAGATTCATGACTTCGTAGCGTCCGTGTGTGAGAACCCCCGCTACCTATCAACCATAGTCTCGTCGCCCCGAGAACTTCTTCTGTACATCTATCCAATCATATACATGGTGCAGAAGCAGTTGCCGTCATGGCGCGAAATGAGGGCATACGCACTATCGGTCATTTCTAGCGATCTCTACTTCTCTACCGAACGCCTTCCGTGTCGAATACTGGACTCGTTGTTCTGTCTTTGGCAGCTCGATCCGGGGAATGAGAAGTTAAGCCTCTTTGAAAACGCCTGGTCGGTCGGAAGCGGCGCGCATCCTCCCCATGCCGGCTGGAGTACCGCTACCGAGTACTATTCGTACACGCATAGCATATTCTTTGGGACGAAGTTCGGGTTAGATTCTATCAGCCATGGCCGTAACCGCGAGAACGAGAAAGGCGAGGATGCGATTGAATTGGGGATCCTCAGATTTCTCTCCGAGCAGAACATCGATCTCGCCCTCGAGCTTGTGCTGTGCCAGATGTTGCTAAATCATAAAGACGCGATCGGGGGGTTGGCGCTATGCCTCTCTCACCTCTTTGCAGATGTCAATCTTCATGGATATGTCGCCGGCCCTACACCCGTTGGCGTCGAACTTTTCAGCGACCTCGAGAAGAACTGGTTTTGCAATTATCACACCTCACTGGTCGCGGCATTGGTCCTTCGCTACGCCCGAGCGCGGTATATGCCGGATCTACTTCATTCTCTAAAAGAACTGGAAACTTCGCAGATAAAGCTCGCTACGCTCTCAGAAGTAGGCTCCATATTTAGCCGGATGGCCTCCGCCGAAGTGACGCGCAGCGGCGCGCATGACATGCTTGTCGATGTTCGGCACAATGTTAGCCCCGAGCTGACTCTACGAATCGAACGCCACTTAGGGGCGCTTTCGGGAGTTATCTGAGCGGAATCTGGCTGGAGGGCTCGAGCTTTGGCAAGTGAAAGCGGCGTCGCTCAGCTTGTAACTCGCAGCGTCTCATCAATCGCGCGATCGGTAGTCCAAGTAGCGCCTTCGGCAGCGAGCGAATCGATCTCCGCACCGTTCAGGCGCCTGGCAAGAGCTTCGGCGAGCCGCTCGCGGCCCCAGCGCTCGGTGCGCTCGCGCTCGACTTCCAGCGCGTTATACTGAGCATCTACGTAGCCCGTCAGACGGGCAGCCAGAGCTGCGTCGCCGTCAAGCGCTTCGAGCAGCGCAGCGTGTTGGCAGCCGATCGCGATCCCATATTGATTCTGTTCTTCACGCGCGCCGCGCAGCCCATCTCCTACCGCAGCGCGCGCCTCTTGTACTTTTCCGCGCGCGATCCGGTAGGCCGCGCTGTTTAACAACGTCAAGGCCGCTATCGGGATCCCGGCAACGCGTTTCAGATCGGTACGTATCTCGAGTGTTTCATTGAGAAGCTGCTCGGCGCGGTCGGCGTGTCCCTCGGCAAATTCCAGTTCCGCAAGGTTACTGAGCGTTAAGGCGGTTGCGAGTTCATCGCCGAGCGCTCGGTATGCTGCCAGCGCTTGGATATGTACCTCGCGGCTGGAAGCTTCGCCCAGTCCCGTTTGGATATTCGCGGACATTTGAAGCGCGTTGACTTCGCTCCACGCGTGGCCGCAAGCGCGTGCCGTGGCCAGCGCTTGCGCGGCGTCTCGTTCGGCCTGCTCCAGGTGCCCCATCTGAAAGTTCGCGAATGCGAGTTGAGTGAGTGCGCGCGCCGCGCCGCGCGCATCGCCTGCGGCCTCGTAGAGCGCGAGTGCACGCTGCGCGTGCCCGAGTTTTGCCTTGCCGCTCGAGAGAAGGCCGAGCGCGTACCACAGCCGCGCGGCAACGCCGGGAATTGCGGCCTCGTCGACGCGCTCGCGTGCGGCGTTGCACCAGTACCGTCCTTCCACCGCCAGGCCGCGGTTCCATAAATAGCCCAACCCGCCGGCGATCCTACCAGCAACCGGCGCGCGTTCGGGTTGCGCGAGACTCCACTGCAGCGCCGCGCGATAGTTATCGAGATCGCGCTGCACTTCGACGACCCATGCAATGGTGGAACCGCTACCGTGCCGTTCGTCCGCCGCCTGCGCCTGCTCGGCAAAATACGCTCCATGCCGGGCCGCCAACGCTTCTCGCTGCTCGCCAAGTCTCTCCAGTGCGTAAGCGCGGGTCGATTCATTGAGCTGGTAGCGCTCCTGCTCGCCGCCGGTGCTCGCCACCACCAGCGACTTGTCGGTCAGCGAGAACAACAGTTCCCAGACGTTGCTCGCTTCGATACCGTCCCCAGTGCAAACGCGTTCGACAGCCGCCAGATCGAAGCTGCCCGCGAAGATGCCCACGCGCGCCAAGAGCTGCTGTTCGGCGGGAGTGAGCAGCTCGTAGCTCCAGCCGATGAGCGCGCTCAAGGTCTGTTGACGGGGCAACGCCGTGCGGCTGCCGCCAGTGAGCAGTTTGAAGCGTTCGTCCAAGCGTTTGGCCAGATTGGGAATTGAGAGCACGCGCACGCGCGCTGCGGCCAACTCGATCGCCAACGCAATGCCATCGAGGCGCCGGCAGATTTCGGCGACGACCGGTGCATTGTCGTCGGTAAGTACAAAGCGCGAATCGGCCTGCTGCGCCCGATCGACGAAAAGCGCAATTGCGCCGTAGCGCAACGCCTCGTCGGTCCGCAAACCGGCGATGTCGGCCGGGACGGCAAGCGTGGGGAGCCGGTGTATCGCTTCGCCGCTGATATCGAGCCCTTGGCGCGACGTCGCTAAGATGCATACGTCGGATGCCGTCGCTAGGATTGCGTCCGCAAGAGCAGCGATCGGTTCGAGGACGTGCTCACAGTTGTCGAAGATGAGCAGCAGGTGCTTGCGTCGCAACCATTCCGGGATCGCTTCGTCAAGTCGCCGCCCTTGCTGTTGGCTCATGCCGACGGCTTGCGCGACGACGCCGGCAACGAGCTCGGGATCGCCGATCGGCGCAAGATCGACGAACCAGGCGCCGTCGGGGTAGCGATCGAGTAGCTCGGCGCCGACCTGGATCGCCAGGCGCGTCTTGCCGACGCCTCCCGAGCCGACGAGCGTGAGCAAGCGATAGTGCTCCAGCAGATCTTTGACTTGCGCAACGTCTTGCTCGCGCCCAACAAAGGACGTGCGCTGAATCGGAAGATTGTTGGGCAGCGTGTCCAACGAGCGCAGCGGCGGAAACTGGTTCGGCAGCCCAACGATATCGAGTTGCCAGACGTGTTCGGGCGCGGTGAGATCCTTGAGCCGCGCAAAACCCAGATCGCGCAAGCTGCCGTTTGGCGGGATCTCCTTCTGCAACAGATCAGCGGCGACCCCGGAGATCAGCACCTGACCCCCGTGCGCGATCGCGAGTAGTCGCGCGACGCGATTGACGGTGGGACCAAAGAAGTCGCTGTCACGCTCGGTGCTTTCTCCGGCATGCAGTGCCATGCGCACGCGAAGGCCCTCGACCGCCGAGAAATCTTCTTCTTGCAACGCGAGCTGCGCGTTGAGAGCAGCCGCGATCGCACCAGGCACCGTGGTAAAGACCGCGCAGAAGGCATCGCCGATCGTCTTGAAGACGTAGCCGCCGTTGCTCTCGATGGCGGCGCGCACCAGCAAATCATGGCGCGCTAACGACGTCTCCATTGCCTCGCGATGGGTTTCCCATCGCTGCGTGCTGCCTTCGATATCCGAAAACAGAAAGGCCACCTTGCCGCTCGGGCGAGCCGAAATCGACTCCGCCTGCGTCGCCATGTGCGGCATTTCGCTTTAGGGTCGCTTGCCTCCGCCGAGCATCGCCGACGCGCCGGGACCCCAGACGGTCGCGCCGAACGTAGCTCGGCGCTAAACC
>JASHZC010000349.1 GCA_030042755.1 Vulcanimicrobiota bacterium
GCTCCACGACGTGAGTTCAGGCGGCGTAACGTTGCGCCAATGTGCGCCGCCGTCGCGCGTGATCCACACGAGCCCATCGTCCGTTCCGGCCCAGATCGTTCCGGCGTGCCGGTACGACGGCGCAAGCGCGTACACCACGCCGAGATGCGCACCCTTCTGCGGATCCGTGCTTTCGAATGCGGTGATGACATCCGGAATCGCCGGATGCTCTCGCGTGAGGTCCGGACTGATCGCGTGCCAGCTCATGCCGCCGTTGCGCGTGGCGTACACGCGGTTTGCGCCGAAATACATCAGCGAGCGGTCGAAATGATCGAATGCGATCGGCTCGGTACGAACGACGCGGAATCCCTTTCCGCGGAGCGGATACGGTGAAACTTCCTGCGCTTGCGTCGTGCGCTCGTCGTATCGTTCGACCTTGCCGCCGTAGGTGACGCCGGGATGCAACGGATCGGGAACGACGTAGCCGTATTCTTCAGCACCCGACGTGCGCCAGTCGCGCTCGGTGACTTGGCCCCAAAATCCGCGGCTCGACACGCAAGCGGAACCTGATTCTTGCTGACCGCCGCAGACCCAATACGGAAAACGGTCGTCGGTGTTGACGTGATACATCTGCGCTGTCGGCTGGTTGTACCACGAGCTCCATGTTGCGCCATGGTCGACGGAGATCGTTGCGCCTTGATCGCTGGTGAGCGCGACGATGTTCGTGTCGTTCGGATTGATCCAGACGTTCTGATAGTCGTCGCCGCCCGGAGCGCCTTTGATCGCGACGAACGTCTTACCGCCGTCGGTCGTGCGATACGTCGACGTGTTCGTGAGATACAACGTATCGGCGTCCTTCGGATCGACCGCGATTGCGACGAGATCGTCGCCGCGCTGACCGATCGTCCGCTGATCGTCGTTCATCATCGTGAAGTGCTCGCCACCGTCCGCGCTGCGAAACACTTGACCGCCGGTATCGTTGTAGCCGTCGACGTACGCATAGACGACATGCGGGTTCGATGCCGCGATCGCGACGACGGCTCGTCCCATCGCCGGTGGAAGTCCGCCGCTCAGACGCGTCCAGTGATCGCCGCCGTCGGTCGATTTGAAAATGCCGCTGCCGGGACGTTCGAACGATCCGCCGATTTCCCACGGAGCCTGACGCGCCGCCCAGAGTGTCGCGTAGACGACTTTGGGATCCGACGGATCGATGCGCACGTCGTATGCGCCGGTGTTTTCGTCGCGATAGAGCACGCGCGTGAACGTCGCGCCGCCGTCGGTCGAACGATAGACGCCGCGCTCTTCGTTCGGTCCGTACGGATGACCGAGGACGGCCACGAAGAGCCGATTCTTATCGGTGGGATCGACGGCGATTTGCGGGATCTGCTGGCCGTCGCGCAATCCCAAATGCGTCCACGTCGCGCCGGCATCGGTCGATTTGTAGATGCCGTTACCGACCGAGAGATCCGGGCGTTGCAAGCCCTCACCGCTGCCGGCGTAAATCACGTTGGGATCGCTTGGCGCAACGGCGAGCGATCCGATCGAGCCGGTCGATTCTTGATCGAAAATCGGCGTCCAGGTGCGCCCCGCGTTATCCGTGCGCCAGATTCCGCCATTCACGGCGCCGATATAAAAACGGTTCGGCATGCTTGGCACACCGGAGAGCGCTTTGGTTCGCCCGCCGCGCAGCGGTCCGATGGAACGCCACTGCAACCCTGCGTATTGCGAGGTTGCAACCGTGTCGGTTGCGGCGTTTGCGGGCGCTAACGAAAACACGAGAGCGCTCAAGACGACGAGTGCAACGGGACGAGTGTGCATCAGTGGCGGCGCCTCCGGCGACGCGGGTTCGGCTTAAACGGTGGACCGACCTTGTAACTGCCGTTGCGCGGTAGACTTTCGTCAACGTCTTCGCAGCCAATCGGCGTGAAATCGCCGCAATCGTGAGGACGCGCCGGATAGATTCCGCAGTAGTAGCGCCCGCTTTTGCTACCCATGAGGAATACGCAATTGTCGGCGAGATCGTCGCTGACTTTGCGCAACCATCCGACGTGGAATCCGTCGGCGGAGGGGCGTTTGACGACATATTCGTCCATCACTTGGGCGTACGTCATGCCGAGATGATCGGCGATGCGCTGCACGTCGGCGCGACTTACGAACGGTTCGTATCCACTGCAGCATTCGGCGCAGCCCGGCGGGCATGCGACGTTTTCGGGAAGATCTTTGAGGTGACGGCGAGCAAGCTCGATCACCTTGCCGATCGCGCGAACGAACTCCGGGTCGTCATTGTATTTGTAGACCCACTCGCGCTTGGTGATTTCGTTCGCATTATAGTAACGCGTCGTCGTCTCGTCATACGAGATCGTGATATGCTCTTCCGTAATCTCGATTTCGTTGACGTGCTCCATCGGACGAACGTCCAGGAGTTCCGGATGCGTGGGCTGGCCTGTTCGTTTGGTGAAATTTCGCAGCCCGATCAGATCGATGGTTTCCATGATTCGAGCGAAGTTCGATGCGCGTTGCGGGTACGGCCTGGTGGCGCGGATAAGATTATTCGAGCAAAGCAACGCGTAGATGTGGGGGAATGTTCGTGCGCACTGCAATCGGCGTCGACCTGGGCGGCTCGCATGTTACCGCCGCCGTTATCAGCGAAGACGGTACGATCCATCGCCAGCACGAGGTCGATCTGGAAGACCTCTCGTTCAAAGCAGTGACGGACGTGCTGACTTCTACGATCGAACTCGCCTTGAAGGACCCCGACTGCAAAGACGTCATTGGGATCGGAGTCGGCTCGCCCGGTAACATTGAGGCCCGCTCGGGCGCCGTTCTCTACAGTCCGAATTTCAAGTGGGCGAACGTGCCGCTTGGCGAAACGCTTCGCTCTCACTTCGACATGCCGGTGTTCGTCGGCAATGATGCGCGCTGCGCGACGCTCGGCGAGTACACCTACGGCGTCGGGCGAGGCACGCGAAATTTCGTGCTGATTACGCTCGGGACCGGGATCGGCGGCGGCATCGTGGCCGATGGAGATTTGATTTTGGGTAACCGGTTCGGCGCCGGAGAGGTCGGGCACCATCAGATACGGGCCACCGACGGCTTCGTGTGCGGTTGCGGAAAGATCGGCTGCTTCGAGGCTCAAGCTTCTGGAACCGGGTTGATCCGGCACGC
>JASHZC010000350.1 GCA_030042755.1 Vulcanimicrobiota bacterium
TTTACGCGCGATGACCTCGATTTCGACGCGGCCGCCGCGCGGGAGCGCGGCGACGGCGACGGTAGAGCGCGCCGGCTTGACGCTACCGAGATAGCTTCCGTACGCTTCGTTGACCGTGGCGAAATCGTTCATGTCGACGAGAAAAATCGTCGTTTTCACGATGTCGCTATAGCTGTAGCCGGCCTGCGCGAGCACGGCGCCGATGTTTTTCATCGCCTGCACGGTTTGCGCAGACACGCCTTCGACCAGCTGTCCGGTCGCTGGGTCGAGCCCGACTTGTCCCGAGCAGAAGAGTAGCCCTTCGCTGCGAATTGCTTGACTGTACGGGCCGATCGGCGTCGGCGCATCTGCGGCGAGAACTGCTTCATGTGCCATTAGGCCGTCACCGATTCGCGCGTCATTACGCCTTTGAAGGCCATCGCCGGCTCTTCAATGCCGAAGTTCTTCGCGTACAGGGCGTCGATCCGAGCGATTTCTTCGTTCGTGAGCGCTGGCGTGTCGGGAGCTTTGGCAAATTCGTTTAGCTGCTCGCGGTCGTAGATGTTCGGCAGCACGGTCATTACGCGCGGCTCGTGCAGCAACCACTGTATTGCGGCTTGCCCGAGCGTGCGCTCCGGCGATTCGAGGAAACGCAACTGTTCGATCTTTTTGATGCCGTTAACGAGCCACGAGCGCGGACGGTGACGGCGATGATCGTTCTCGGGGAAGACCGTATCTTCGGTATAGTGCCCCTCCAGCATGCCGCTGGCGTGCGGCACGCGGATCATGTAACCGGTATCAGCGTCGCTTTCGTACGCTGCTTTGATCTGCTCGTTGCCCGGATATTGTTCTAGAATATTCCAGATGATTTGCAGCGTTGCAACGTTGTGTTCTTTTACGGCGTCGATGCCTTCGTAGAGAAACCCAATTGCCGGGCCGAGCGCGATCCCATACATGCGAATCTTGCCCTCTGCCTTGAGCGACTCGAGGGTTTCCCACATCACGTCGTCATGGACGTGGTCCATCTTCGCATTGTGGAGCTGATAGATGTCGATGTAATCGGTACGGAGACGCCGCAACGACTCGTCGAGCGCCTTGCGAATGTAGGCCGGGGAGACGTCCTGCGGAAGTTCGGCCTGTCCGCGGCGCTCGCCGGCATGCGTGTAAATGTCGTAGCCGAACTTCGTGGCGATGACCACCTTGTCACGGCGGCCGGCGAAAGCGCTTGCTAGCTGCTCTTCGCTCCGCCCGTTACCATAGGTGTCGGCCGCATCGTAGAGCGTTATCCCAAGATCGTAGGCCTCGTGCAGCATCGCGACGGCTTGCGCATCGCTCATCTCGCCCCACCATCCGGTAGACGTGGTCCACATGCCAAAACCGACTTCACTGACGGTGACGTCGCTGTTCGGATACGTGCGGTACTTCATCGATGTACTCTTCTCCAGATGCGTAGATTACGTCAGCGGGCTTCTCGCGGGTCCGGCGCCAACCCTTATATTGTGAAGCAGCGCACCGCCTTCGAAGAAGACTTTGCGCGGGTCGGCCAGTGGATCGAGGACTACCTCGATCGGCCCAGCCGCTATCCGGTCCTCCCAGACGTCCGACCCGGCGAGATCGCCGCGGCTCTGCCCGATCGGGCTCCGGAACAACCCGAGCCATTCGAGCGGATCATGGCCGACTTCGAGCAGATCGTCGTGCCCGGGATCACGCATTGGAATCACCCGCGCTTCTTTGCGTATTTTGCGACGAGCGCCGCACCGTCTGCGATTGCAGCCGAAGCGCTGAGTGCTGCGCTCGACGTGAAAGTGATGCTGTGGCGCACGTCCCCGGCCGCTGCGGAGCTGGAGTCAGTCGTCATGCGTTGGCTCGGGCGCTTGATCGGCGTGGACGATCGCTGGACGGGCATCATCTACGACACCGCATCGGTCGCAGGGTTCACCGCGCTCGCAGCAGCGCGTGAATCGCTGGGCCTGGACGTTCGCGAATCGGGGATGAGCGGACGCGAGTTGCCGGCGTTACGCGTCTACGCGACGTCGCAGACGCACTCACACATTGAAAAGGCGGCGATCGCGCTTGGGATCGGGCGCCGCAACGTCGTCGCGGTGGCGTGTGACGACGCGTACCGCATGGATCCGCGCGCGTTGCAACGCGCGATCGACGAAGACCGGCGCAATGGCTTTCAGCCGCTGGCGATCGTTGCGACGGTTGGAACTACGTCGACGACCTCGATCGATCCGGTGCCAGAAATCGCCGAAGTTGCGGGCCGTGAGAAAATCTGGCTGCACGTGGACGCTGCCTACGCCGGCGTTGCGGCAATGCTGCCGGAATTCGCGCAGTTGATGGACGGCGTCGACCGGGCCGATTCTCTCGTCGTCAATCCGCACAAGTGGCTGTTCGTTCCGATGGACCTCTCGGTGCTGTTCCTGCGCGACGAAGCCACGGTGCGGCGCGCATTCAGCCTGGTACCCGAGTACTTAACGACTGCCGACGGCGACGTGCGTAATTACATGGACTACGGCATCCAGCTCGGCCGGCGTTTTCGTGCGCTCAAGCTCTGGTTCGCGCTTCGCAGTCTCGGCGCCGAACACATTCGCGAGCGACTGCGTTCGCACATCGCATTGGCGCAAGCATTTGCATCCTGGGTCGATGCGGAGCCGGATTGGGAAGTGATGGCACCACATCCGCTCTCGCTGGTCTGTTTCCGCTACCATCCGCGCGATGTCGAGGATGAAACCCGGCTCGAACGCCTCAACGCCCGCTTGCTCGATGCGGTCAATGCGACGGGCGAGATGTTCATCTCGCACACCAAACTCGACGACCGGTACGTGTTGCGGTTAGCCATTGGAAATCTGCGTACGCAGCGCCACGACGTTGAAGCGGCGTGGTCGATTTTGCAGCGCGAAGGGGCGGGACTCGCGCGGTGACTTCTTCGGACGACGACATGCGCGAACGGCTCATCGGCGCATTCGAAGAACTGCACGAGCAGCGGGCCGCACTCGTGCAGATGAATCAACTCAAGTCGGAGCTCGTCGCGACGCTCGCGCACGATCTGCGCGGTCCGCTGACGTCGATCGTCGGTTTCGCCGAGTTGCTCGAAGAAGGATATCTCGAAGGCGAAGAGGCAGCCGAGGCCGCGCGTACGATTCGAGCCAACGCGCAGCGTCTGGCGACGTTCACGAATGACTTGCTCGCGCTCGCGCGGGTAGAGTCCAGCGAGCTAGAGATTGCCGACGAACAGTTCGACGCGGTTGACGTATTGAAGGGCGCTATCGAGGCAGCCAACGGCGAGCGCGAAATCAATCTTCATCTCGAGGTCGAGGACGCGCTGGTGCGTGGGGACGCCGAACGCCTCCGTTCGGTATTCGATCATCTGTTGAGCAACGCGCTCAAATACTCGCCGGGCGGAGAACCCGTCAGCGTCGACGTCGTTCCGAACGAAGACAGTTTCGCCTTTACCGTTACCGACCTCGGGATCGGTATTCCGCTCGAAGACCTTCCTAGGCTCTTCAACCGTTTCGGACGCGCGTCCAACGCGCGCCGCATGAAGATCGCAGGAACCGGCGTAGGATTGTTCATCGTCAAGGCAATCGTCGAACGGCACGGGGGCACCGTACACGTCGAGAGTACGCTCGATCACGGAAGCGCGTTCACGGTTCGGCTTCCATCCGCACAAACACGATCGGCGCGATTGCCGCGTGTAACGATCCTCTGCGGTGACCGGCGCCTCTCGCGCTATACGGCGCTCGAGCTGCGTTCGCGCGGCTATCGCATACGCGAAGCGAATACGATCATCGATGCGATCGAAGGAATGCAAGCCGGTGACGTCATGATCGCAGACACGCTGGACGCAAGCGCGCAAGAGTTGCGCGATGCGATCGAAGTGCCCGCGCAAATCATCGGTATTGGCGCCGAACCCAGCGACGGTTGGGACGCGTCGTTACCGAAACCGTTTCTCCTCAGCGACCTCATCGCTGCGCTCGACGGGAAGCCCTAGTACAAACGCAAGTACGCGCGGTGCTCCCATGGATGGACCGCGCGTCGATAGGTTTCGTATTCCGCAAGCTTGGCGTCGCGAAACGCGTGATACAAATGATCGCCGAGCGCTGCGCGCACGACCGGATCGGCATCCAGTTCGGTAATCGCCTGACGCAACGATTTCGGCAACACGCCGATGCCTCGTTCGTGACGTTCGCGCTCGTTTAAATCGTAGGTCGACCCGGCGAGCGCGCTGCCGGGCAGGATGTTTCGCGAAACGCC
>JASHZC010000351.1 GCA_030042755.1 Vulcanimicrobiota bacterium
GTAACCGTCAAGGATTCGCCAGACGCGGCGGGATTGCCGGCGATCGTTCATCGCTCGCCCGTGCCGATCGTGGCCGACATACACTTCGATCACAAGATGGCGCTGGCAGCAATCGAAGCCGGTGTCGCGAAGCTGCGTTTGAATCCGGGCAATATTCGCGACCCGAAGAAGGTCGCCGAAGTCGTTACCGCTGCAAAGGCGCGTGGCATTCCGGTACGCGTTGGCGTGAACATGGGCTCGCTCGCGCCGGATTTGGAGAAGACGCTCGGACATACCGCCGAAGCGATGGTCGAGTCGGCACTGCGTCACGTGCAAATGCTCGAAGAGCACGATCACCACGATATTGCGATTTCGCTCAAGGCGCACGACGTCATGACGACCGTAGCGGCGTATCGTCTGATGGACAAGCGACTCCGCGAGCGCGACACGCCGTATCCGCTGCATCTCGGGATTACCGAAGCGGGTCTCTTGCGTGACGGTACGATCAAATCGTCGATCGGTTTGGGCATTCTGCTCTTCGAAGGAATCGGCGACACGATTCGCGTTTCGCTCGCTGCCGATCCGGTCGAGGAAGTGCCGGTTTGCTGGCAGATCCTCAAGTCGCTCGGCCTACGCGAGAAAGGCTTTGAGATCACCGCGTGTCCGTCGTGCGGCCGCGCGGAGATCTCGGTGCTGGAACTCGGGCGCGCGGTTGAAGCGATCGCGAAAGAATATAGCGCGCCGGTGAAGGTCGCGGTGATGGGCTGCGTGGTCAACGGTCCGGGCGAATCGAAGATGGCCGACGTCGGCGTCGCCGGCGGGAAGGGCAAAGGCGCCATTTATCGCGCCGGTGAGCTGGTTGGCACCTATCCGGAAGACGAATTACTCGGTATGCTGCGCTTAGAGATCGAAAAAGTCATCGCGGAAAAGTACCCCGCATACGCAGACGAGATTACGAGTTTGACATGAGGTACCGGCGTCCGACCGGACGAACCATCGGCCTTGCAGCAGTCCTAGCGGCGACCGCCTCGTTGTTGGTTGCGCTGTCGCGTCCGATCGACATCGTCGTCGATGGTCAAACGATCGAAGCCGACGTACCGCCTGTGTCTACATCCGGCAATCACGTCTACGTACCGGTGCGGTCGTTCGCCGACGCGCTCGGGGCACAGACGATCGTCGACGGTCCGAACATCGACGTCGTGCGCGGAGATCAGTCATTGCATCTGCGCGTCGGTGACGTGCACGCTAAGATGGACGGCATGCCGTTGACGCTTCAGGCTGCACCGTTTCGGGTGCGCGGTCGCGTCATGGTCGGACTAGCCCCGATCGCTCGCGCGTTCGCCGTTCACGCATCGTACGATGCGCACACTGCGCGCATCGACGTCATGACGCCCGGCATCGGCGAAGCTGCAACCGGCTCACAACCACAAGCGCAATAGCGCTCAGTCATCCTGAGCCCCACTGTGTCATCCTGAGCGGAGCGAACGCCCCCTTTTTGTCATCCTGAGCGGAGCGCCGAAGGCGCGCAGTCGAAGGACGAAGGACGAAGGACGCTCAGCGCGTTATTTCGACCGGTAGGCGAAGCGCTGCGCCGCCTGAAAGCCGAGGCGTGCGCGGCTTCTTGGGCACAGGCGCACCTGCGAGGCCGTCGTCATCGTCATCGGTGACGCGTGGGGGTCGTTCGGGGCCAAAGCGCGGTACCGAGGGAACGTCTTTAGCTTTGGGCCGTCTCCGGCGTTTTCGCATAGTCATAGACTAGCACAAGGACAACTCTTTTCGGAGGTCTCGTGCGCAGTATTCGTTCGCGAGTGAAAGAGAACGTGGTATCCGCTGCGCTAGTTGTACTAGCCGTATCCATACCAGTTCCCGGTGCTGCGCAAGGCTATGGCGCGCAAGTCCTCGCTCCCGATCCGTCACGCGTGATCTACGCCGTACGGCCGAACGACGCCGACGCCGAAGTAAAGCGCTATCTCGACAGAAACGTCATCATCTTCAAGCAGTCGACTCCCGCCACTGCGCCGTTGCTCGTTTTTATGCCGGGAACGGGTGGGAACCCCGAGCACCTCCTCCGGTTTCTGGACGCCGCGTCCAATGCCGGATATCGTGCCATCGGTTTGATGTACGACGACGTTCCAGCCGTGAACGTCGTCTGTCCGCGCAATCCCGACCCTGAATGCAACGCGCATTTTCGCCAAAAGCGAATCTTCGGCGACGACGTCACGAGCGTCATCGATGACACGCGCGCGGAATCGATCGTGAACCGCTTGACGAAACTGCTCGACTACCTGTCGGAGCACGACCCGAGCCAAGGATGGAACACGTATCTGCTCCCAGATGGGAGCCCGAACTGGGCCCGCATAGCCGTTGGCGGTCATTCTCAGGGTGCCGGGATGGCTGCGTTTATCGCAAAGAAAGAGCTCGTGTACCGCGTTGTGCTGTTTTCGAGCCCATGGGATTTTCAAGGTCGCGAACAGCTTTCCGCGTGGCTTAGCGAACCTTCGGCGACTCCGATGGATCGTTGGTATGCGGCGTATCACACGCACGAGCCAATGGCACCGCTGATCCAACGAGCCTATGCGGCTCTCGGTATTCCCAAAAGTCAAATCAGAGCGTTTGATTTAGAACCGAATCTAAACTACAGTGCATCGGTTCCGGGATTGCAAATCTATCACGTGAGCACGGTCGGTGACTTCACGACGCCGTTGGATTCACACGGCAATCCGGCGTATCTTTCGGACTGGCTCTTTCTGCTCGGCCACCCTTCGGGCGAATCCGCTCGGTGAATTGAGCTACACGTATTGTTCGGCGATATCGTCGGGCTCTTCGACGGGTTTGACGTCTTCCGGTATCGATTTACGGAAGCCGTAGCTGAAGAAGAACACGAGGCCCACGCACAGCGCGATTGCAAACCACGTCCACG
>JASHZC010000037.1 GCA_030042755.1 Vulcanimicrobiota bacterium
CATCGGGCACCTGCACGCACAGGACGGGAATAGCGCGATTGTCCGAACTGATGCCGACGAGCGGCTGGGCATAGAGTTGGGTTAGGTCGATGAGGCGCTGCCCAAACGCGATCTCGGGATCGAGCGTGTAAATCGTACCGAGATACCCGATACGAACTTCTCCCGGAACGCCCCAACCGCTGGCCGCGCGGGAGCACGCGGCGAGCGCAAGGAGCAGCACGGCGGGTCGGGCGTTACGCAGCACCTCTGCGGAATCGTTCGATCGCTTCGCGGAGTCCTTGCGGATCGTCCGTGCCGAGCGTGACGCGCGCTCCGCCGGGCTTCGTGATCTCGACCGCTTGGAAACCCCACACGTTCCACAGCCAGCCATGCCAAATCGTCCAGTGAATGCCCCATCCTTCGATGAGGTTCGTGCGCGTGATCTGCCACGTTTGAACTTCATCCAACCGCAGCGACCCGGACGGCCATCCTAGGCCGAAGCGCCAGTGAACTCCGCCGTCGTCGACGCGAATCGTCAACGCGGAAAAGTCGACGGTCGCAAATACGATGAGCATCGCGACCGCTAACAGAAAACCCGACGGTATCGCCTCTCCTTGGAACAATCCCCACAACGCGATGGCAGTAACAATTCCGGGGATGACATACATCCACGTCGCGCTTTGCGCGTGCTCGTACGGCGTCATGGCGCCCGAGTTCGCGCGAAGCCGCTCGATTGCTTGCAACCCCTGCGGACTGTTTATTTCGGAAAAATCACGACGCGCCGTTCGGGTTCTTCACCCTCCGACTCGGTGCGCACCAGCTCGTGGTCCGAAAGCGCAAGGTGGATGATTTTGCGTTCGGACGGTAGCATCGGCTCGAGTTTCTGCGGCTTCTTGTCGCGAACGCAGCGCTCGACGGTTGCGAGCGCGAGATCCGTGAGTTGATCGGCGCGGCGAGCGCGATAGCCCTCGGCATCGATCGTATAATAGCGGCGATTATTGCGTACGCCGACGTTGATGATGTTGTTGAAAATCAGATTCAATGCTTCGAGCGTGTTGCCGTGGCGTCCGATGAGCATAGCCAGATCGGGTCCCGTCACCTCGAGATATTCGCCCTCTTTGCGTGGGATGTAGCCGATGTCGACGTGCTGCATGCCCATGTGATTCAAGATGTCTGAGAGCAGATCGCGCGCAGGTTTCGCATCTTCGGGCAATTCGTGCTGCGAGCGCGAATGGTGCCGGCCGCCGCCGCGACGTCCATAGCCGCCACCGCCGCCGCCACGACGACCGTTACCGCCGCCACCGCCACCACCCGTGCGGCTACCGCCGCTGCGCTCGCCGGTGGTTTTGCCCGGAATTTGCCGGTCGCGAATGTTTGCCGGCTGTTCTTCGTACTCGTAGTCGTCTTCGTAAAGCATTAGGGTTTGGCGCCTTTCTTTTTCTTGCGCTTCGAGCCGTTCGCGCTCGGACCCGGCTTGGGCAATGCCGACTTCGCCGGAGCAGTTGATACGTCTTCGGTGATCGCGTGCGCGCTATCGATGAACGAGAGCGGCTCGTGGAACTGACGCAGCATGTACACTTGTTGCGCCATTTGGAACAGGTTGGAGCACAGCCAGTACAGCACCATCGCCGATGGCCACGCATAGCGAAAGCCGATGTAAAAGAGCATCGCCGGCGAGAGAAACGCCATCATCTTTTGCGTCTGCGCCTGCTGCGGATCGGTCGCGGGCATGCTGCCGAATCGCACGCTGATGTACATCGAGATGCCGTACAGCACGAGCAAAATCGCGTCCGCGTGCGCGAGACTCGGCGCAATGAGCGGCACGCCGAAGATTTTTGGCGCATGCGCGGCCAGCGCGGAGCCGATCCACAAGAAGGACTGATTCTGGTACAGCTCCTTGTGGTTGATCACCATGTAGAAGACGCTGATGATGAATGGATACTGGATGAGCAGCGGCAGGCAGCCCGCCAGAGGATTGACGTTTTCGCTCTTATAGAGCGCCATCGTTTCTTGCTGCAGTTTTTGCTGATCGTTCTTATAGCGTTCTTGCAGCGCTTTGATTCGTGGGGCGACCTTTTGCATCGCCATCATCGATTTGAACTGCTTCGCGTTGAGCGGCCAGAAAAAAACGCGGAAGATGAGCGCAAGGATAACCAGACTCAAGCCGAGGTTGTGAATCGGCGTATTGATCGCGTTCACGAGCCAAGAGAGCCCGGCAACGATGGGGTCGAGCAGCCAGTTTGCTGCGAGTACGAGGTGCAACGGTTACCTTTCGACGGAGCGGCACACGCGATCGGGAACGGGGTCGATACCGCCCGAGTGCCAAGGGTGGCAGCGGAGCACGCGCAGTAACGCAAGCCACGAGCCGCGGACGGCTCCGTGTTTCTGGATTGCCTCCATCGCATACTGCGAACAGCTGGGGTAAAACCGGCAACGCGGCCCCAGTAACGGGGAAATCAGACGTTGATAGAGGCGGATCGGGAGAATCAAGAGCGTCCGCATGGGCGGCTATACCACGACGCGTTCGAGTTCGTTACGCAGCCGCGCGAACGGCGCGGTCGCGGCTGCGGGGCGAGCGACGACCAGAAGCCGCATCCGGCGCCCGCAGAGGAGCTGCTGTAAAATCGCCGCCACCCGGCGGCGCACTTTATTTCGAA
>JASHZC010000352.1 GCA_030042755.1 Vulcanimicrobiota bacterium
TCGCCCATCGACGCGATGACGTCCGGTCTTGGCCCAATGAACGTCAGTCCGTGGTCGGCGCAGATCTGCGCAAACCGCGCGTTCTCTGCCAGAAAGCCATACCCCGGATGAATCGCGTCGCAGCCCGTGATGAGCGCAGTGGAAATGATATTGGGAATGTTGAGGTAGGAGCGCGGCACGGGCCCGGGTCCCACGCAAAATGCTTCGTCGGCTTGACGCACGTGCAGCGACTCGCGGTCCGCTTCGGAAAAAATCGCGACGGTTCGTACGCCCAGCTCTTGGCAGGCGCGATTGATGCGCAGCGCGATCTCGCCGCGATTGGCAATGAGAACCTTGGTGAAAATGGCGTTCGTCCTCTACTTTTAGAGCCGTTTACCCGCGATCGATGTCGAAGAGCACCGCTCCGTATTCGACGGGATCGCCGTCAGCTCGTCTGATCGATAGGATGCGTCCCGACCCTCGGCTCCGGACCGGATTACGGATGCCAAGCGCCTCGATGAAGGCGAGCTCCCGGTCGCTCTCGACCACCTCGCCCTCCCACGGTGACGGCCGGCTCAGATGGAAAACGCCGACGAGGTCGGCTTTGATCTGATCGGCCCGGCGAAGGGGAACGGAATCGCTCAAACCGTGCTCGGATGCGGCCGCGAGTAAATCAGGATCCGGGCGAAGCGCCCGCCGTCCGATTTCGATCTGCTCGCCTTCGCGCTCGATCCGCAGGCGCAGGAGGTCGGTCTGTACCAAAAGCTCGGCCAATGCACGTACGCGGTCGGCCACGGTCGGAGCGAGTTGCTCGTCGGACATGAGCGCTAGGCTTTCGCCCTCTCGAACGGCTGCTCCGTTCGTGCTTACCCCTCCTGGAGTTCCGCTCAGAGGGAGTCGAGATCGATCAGGGTGCCCATGACCCGCAACCCCTCGGTGTTGGGGTGCAGATGGTCGCCGCTGTCGTATGCGGGCAGGAGGCGGTGGGGGTCGGCCGGGTCGCGGAGCGCCGCGTCGAAATCGCACCGGCCGTCGAACGCGCTGCTCGATCGAATGAAGGCATTCACCGATTCCCTGGCAGCCTCGCCGGCGGCCGAATAGGCCCAATCGTTTTCGGACGGGAGAATCGTGCACACCAGAATGCGCAGCCCGCGCGCGTGCGCCCGTGCCGCAAGTTGGAGCAAGCCGTTCTCGATAGCGAGCGGATCGTTCTGTTGGGGCTTCTGCTGAATGTCGTTGATCCCCAAGAGTACGACAACCGCCTTCGCGCCGGACTGCTCGAGCACGTCCCGATCGAAGCGCGCGAGTGCCGCAACACCGTATTTCTTTCCATCGAGCAGCAGTCGATTGCCGTCGATGCCCGCATTGAGCACGCCAAACTGTCGCGCGGGCGCACGCTGCAGTATTCGCCGCGCGAGTACGTCCGGCCAACGTCCGTTTTCGTCGACGTGCGAATGCCAGCCGTCAGTGATCGAATCACCGAGTGCGACCACCGATCCAGCGGCCTGCGTTCCTCCGACGTCGACTCCCGAAATGAAATACCACGACGTGTATGTAGTCGTGAACGATGCTCCGCTCGTATCTCCGGATCGATCGCCAATCGCCGAATAATTCGTTTGCAGTGCGAGCCGATGCATCGTGGCCGGTCCCGTCGCTTCCGGAAGATACAAGCTGATCAAGAGATCGCTCTGCGGCGGCACGTCTAACGAGACGGCATCGGAAAACACTTGCGCGCCAGGTTGGATGACGACCGATCGGCGGCCGCCGAACGCAAGCGGCAACGGCTGCACGGTTGCGTCAGCCCCGCCGCTCCGCAGAGCTACGGTCGCGTTGCCGATCGTCAGCGGCTGCGAACCGAACGTGTTCGAGAATCGAACGCGCACGCTCTCGCCACCAACGCTCGTGTGAACGACTTCGCGCAGCGTTACGTCGCTAAATGTCGTTGCAGTATCAGCCCAAACAGGCGCCGACTCCCACGTACCAATCCAACGAGGTTGCTGCGGGGGAGCCGCGGCAAAAAGCAGACATGCAGCCGCAAGAAGTGCCGCTCTAACGTTGCGCAATGGCTTCAACGGTCGCGAGCTGCTCCGCCGGCAGCGCGTCGCGAAGTGGGACGTACTGTGGCGCGATTTCGGCCAGCGGCACGAGAACGAACGCGCGCTGGCGCAAACGCGGATGAGGCACGCGCAGGTCGCGCAAATGGAGCGTCTCCTCGCCGTACGTGAGGATGTCGAAATCGATCAGGCGCGGGCCCCAACGCTCGGCGATCTGACTGCGTCCGAGCTCGCGTTCGAGTGCCTTTAGCGCGTAAAGCAGCACGCGAGGCGGCAGGTCGGTCGCCAGCCCTACAACGGCGTTCACGAACGCAGGCTGGTCCGTTTTCCCCCACGGCTTCGTACGATAAAGCGACGAAACGATCACGAGCTCGCCAAGCGATCGCAAGGCATCGATCGCGCGCCGTACTTGCCGCACGGGATCGTTGAGATTCGAGCCAATTCCGATATACGTGACCGTCACCGTCGCGACTTTCGCTCGCGCACGATCGTTACGCTGGGCGTGGCGCCGTCGAGCAATTCGGGTTTCGCAATCGATACCTCGGCTCGCACGATGCGCGCATCGCTCGCCACGCCGTCGAGAATCGCACCTCCCAGCCGTTCCAAAAGTGCGTACGAATGCGACTCGACGATTTCGAGCACGCGCCGATGCACGGCTGCGTAATCGATCGTGTCGGTTAGTTCATCGGAACGCGTGGCCTTGGTAAGGTCGAGATCGAGGTGGAGATCGATGTGAAACGCCTGGGGATGTTCGCGCTCGCCGGGGTTGGCACCATGGCGCCCGTGCGCCACGATGTTCTTCACGGTTATCCGGTCCAACCGCTCGGCCTCCAGTCACGCACGATCGCATCGGAAACGCTTATCACATCGCGATTTTGTGCGACGTCGTGTACGCGCACGATGTCGACGCCGGCCGCGATGCCCAGCGCCGTCGTCGCGGCCGTTCCGTAAATGCGCTCGTGCGCTTCACGCCCGGTGAGTTTTCCAATCGTCGATTTCCTCGATGTGCCGAGCAGGATCGGAAAGCCGAGTTCGCAGATCCGATCCAGGCCGCGCAGCACGCGAATGTTGTGATTGGGCGTCTTGCCGAAGCCGATGCCGGGATCGAGCATGATACGCTCGGGGGCAATTCCGGCAAGCATCGCTCGCTCGGCGCAGTCGCGCAAGAACGCGATCACCGAATCGACGACGTCGCCATCGTATCGCGCCTCACGCTGATTGTGCATCGCAGCGATCGGCATCTCGAGATCGGCTGCCGCCTGCAGCAGTTCTTGCGGAGCGCCCCACACCGAGTTAATTATATCCGCACCGGCAGCATGCGCGGCGCGCGCGACAACGGGCTTGTAGGTATCGATCGAAATGACGGCGTCCGGCAGACGCTTGCGCACGCCGGCGATCACGGGGATGACGCGCTGCATCTCGGTCGATTCGTCTACGCGCTCGTGTCCGGGGCGCGTCGACTCGCCGCCGATGTCGACGAGATCCGCACCGGCCTTCCATTGCCGAACCGCATAATCGATAGCGCTTTCGGTTTGCGTGCGTCCGTCGCCGGAAAACGAATCCGGCGTCACATTGACGATTGCCATGAGATAGGTTCGTTCGCCCCACGCGAAGCCGTGTCCGCGTAGGCGCATCATGCCGCGACCAGCCACCATTCCCGCAGATTCGCGACCAGGAACGTCGAGCCCGTCACGACGATGACGTCATTTATCGACGCGCTGCGGCGCGCGACCGATAGCGCCTCGACCGGGTCGCTCACGCAGCGGCCCCACGCGCCGAGCGACTCTGCGACGCGCAATAAGCGCAAAGGGTTTGTGGCATGGCGCCCCGCCGTGTCAAACGTGGTGAACACGAAGTTCGACGGGAGGCTCGCAAGCACGCGCAGGATCTCCGGTGCGTCTTTGCTCGCCCCGATGGCGACAACGAAGGTAAAGTGGCGCTCGGGGAAACGCTCGCGCAGCGAGGCGACGAGCTGCTCCGATTTTTCGGCATTGTGCGCGATGTCGAACACGAGCGTCGGGTGACC
>JASHZC010000038.1 GCA_030042755.1 Vulcanimicrobiota bacterium
CGAGACCGGAGATCGTTTGCACGTCGAGATCGGTTTCCGGATCGTCACCGCTTCCGCCGCCGTTAACGGCTTCGTTGGTGATCGTGCCGGTTTGCGTGACGGCTGCGGCCGTGAGATACGTGGAAACGTAACTCGTATTTACCGGATCGTCGATGACGACTGCCGCCGTGTAACCGGCCCCGTTGCATCCGTGCTGCACCGGGAAGTCAAACGGTTTCGCAAGTCCGGTTGCGAGCGTGCCGTCCGAGTTGGTCAGCGGTCCGCTATCGGCCGCTGCGCTGTTGCATCCCGAACTCGGCGAGGAGGTCGGTGACGTTGTCGGCGTCGCCGTCGGAGCCGTGGTCGGTGTCGCCGTCGGGGCCGTCGTCGGCGTCGCCGTTGGAGCCGTCGTTGGCGTTGCAGTCGGCTTCGCTGTGGGCGACGCGGTTGGCGACGCGGTTGGCGACGGCGACGGGCTCGGCGAGCTACCACCGCTTAGCGTGAGATCCGCTTCGCCGATGAAAAAGTCCGTCGCGCGGTTTCCGGTTTGATCCGACGTCCACAACACCGTCGCGTTGCCGCCCGCAAAGGACGACACATTGACGGTCTCTTGAACGTAGCCGCTCGTCGTGTTCTTGTTGGAGAACGATTGCTCCGACGTTCCGTTCACGGTGAGCTTCAGCGTGTCGACGGCACCAGCGCTGCTGCGTTCGTTGGTGCTGATCGACAGCTCATACGTGAGCGTCGCGGTGCAGCCGGCGGGAATCGAAACCGTCTGTTGCAGCTTTTCGGTTTCCTTGCGGTTTGACCCATCGAGCCACGCGAGCCAATCGCCCGTATAGGCCAGAGACGGTTCGTCGACGATGACGTTGGCCGAAGCCGTCCAGTCAACGTTGCCGAGCGAGAACGTTGGATTCAGGAAGAGCTGGCCGGTGCAACCGCTTTGCATCACGCGCAGCGCGGCCGGCTTTTCCCGGCCCGGCGAACCGCCAGTCGGCTTGTCCGGAATCGTTATGGATCCATCGTTCGTCGCTTGCACGACGGGCGTTCCGCCTTCCTGATCGACGAGCGTGCGCGCGATGACGACGTTACTCAGCGACACGTCGCGTACGCCCGAAGCGATGGACGCCGGAACCGTTGCCGTTTTGAGGTTCGCATAGCGCTCGCCGTACTTACCTTGTTGTACGGTGTGCATCTCGGTCGAGAAGAAGCGCTCGACGGCCGAGCTCGGCGCGCTCGCGTCGATCAGTGTTCGGTTAGGATAGCGATGCGTGATCGTAAATCCCGCTTTTTGCAATGCGTCGACGACACTTTGCTCCTGTTGTGCCGTTGGCGCGTAATAGCTGTTGAATTGCTGCGCGGTGAGGAAGCGATGAGACGCGCCGCGTGCGCTTTGCGTCGCTACGAACTGGTCGAGTGCGTCTTGGTGATTGTATCGTAGCGTGACCGTGACGCTGACCGGCGCGTTGGCGGCGCGCCTGCCGAGATCGGTGTACGCGAGTGCACCGGAAGTCTGAGGAATCGAGATCATCGGCGTGAGCGTCGCTGACCTTGCGAGCGCCTCCGTGCCCGCGCCGTTACTACCCGAAAACGTCGTTGGAAGCGGCGAGGAATGCCCGCCGCATGCGGTGAGCGATAACGTTAGCCCCAGGGCTGATGCGATCGCTCGTGATGATCTTCGCATCGTCACTCCTTGAAGTAGCACCAAACGCCGCGGCTGAGGACAAGGCCTCAACTGTGTGCGTTACAGGAGCGCGTTCGTGGCGGAGAAGGGATCACCTTGAGAAAGGCGAGCAGCGCGTGTGCTAGCTGGTTTGCCGGCGCGCCGACCTCGCGTAGAACGCGATCACATCGCGGTTCGGCCAGCCCGCCGCTTCCGTTATTTCACTGCCGTCGAGCAGCTTCGCGTAGAAGCTCGTGGTTGCGCCGCCGCTGAGGTTGAGCGCCGCGTCGATGTGACTGAGTGCGAGCGTCTCGGGGTGTTCCATGAGCGCGTATGCCAAACGGAAGAGCGATACCGGCGAGGTGACCATGGCGACAATCATGTCCCCGCTCTGCGCGATCACGGTCCGTCGCTCGAGCAGGTGGTCCTCACGGTGGATTCCCATATTCCCGCCGGGCTCGATCAGCATCGGATTTCCCTGCACCGCGTAGGCGGCCGAACGCGAGGCGGAGGTTGAGATTTCGGCGTCGCCCGCGCGATCGACGGTCAACGACCCCAACCAGTCGCTGCGCGCAACGCCGACGGAACGGCCGTCGACCGTCAGCAAACCCTCGGGCGAGAAAGCACCATTGAAGAAACCACCGTTGATCGCAACGGCCGCGCCGGACGAGCGCGCAAGGTCTTGGACCAGCGTCAAGCCCGAACTCTTGTCGGTATTTGCTAGGATCTCCGCGCGAAATGTGCTCTTCGGCAAGACGGCTGCCGTGCAGAAAGCGCCGCCGTCGTCGTAATTCAGCCGAAACCGGTAGAGCGCAGCCTGATTGCCGAGATCGAGCGTTGCCTGACGCCAATTTGGCGAGCCGGCCGGCACGATCGTGATCTGGCTCAAAGCGGTAGCGACGGTGGTCGCGCTCGCGGTCGCGAGCGCGCCGAAAGCGATGATGAATCGAGTCCGACGCATGGTAAACACTCCTTCGCGATTATTGAACGAGCAGTGCGCTTGTGAGGTCTCGTCCCGGTGTCGTCAAGTAGTGGCCCATAACCCATAGACCGCTGGACGCTCCGCCGTCGAGGTTCATTGCGTTGTAGGCGCCCAAACGCTTCATCACCTCCGCCATCTGCAAAAGCGTGCCGTTCGAGGTCGCCATGATGAGCTCGGATCCATCGCGGCTCACTCCGACCATGCTGCGCTCGCCGTCGCCGTAAACTTTCGGATCGGTAAAGCCTTCGGCCGCGGCATCGGCAAATGCGCGACCGTTCACCAACAACTGCGGACCGCATCCGATGGCTTCCCACGCCTGCGAAAATGCATTGATGTCGCCCCCGTCGGTGCGCACGACGCGGTAGTCGACGCGGCGACCGAGGCTAAAGTGCGCTGCGACGCGCTCCTCACCCCGAAAGTAAATCACGTAGCCGTTTTGCGGAATCGGCAGCGAGTGGTCGGCGATCGCGGTGACAACGCCGCCGTCAACTTGAATCTGCGGTCCGCCCCCAAGTCCCGTTTGCGCTCCCCATGCGGGCGTGAAGATGGTTATCGTTTCGCCGCCGTCGCCGGGAAGACGATTCATCCAATATGCGTACCAGTTGTTCGGATACTCCCAACTTCCGTCGAGCGACCCTTCGATCCGCAGTGGGATGCGTTCGATCGTAGCGTGGTTGGCTTGATCGAAGTAGAGGATGCTGCCGACGTCGCCTTTGAAGACGAGCTTCCCATCGACGACCGTCGTGTGAATGAGATTCTTGATCGGTAGATGGCCGTACGCTTCGAAGTAGCCTCCGTTGATTGCAGCGAGCGCGTGATATCGATTGGCCATGCCTGCAAGCGAATCGGTTCGGCCAACGAGATCGCGACCGAGGACGACGCGCACGTGCACGCGTTCTAAGCGCGCGATCGCATACTGCACCGTGTGACCGTCGATATCGGTCGCGCCTGAAATGACCGCGGCCGGCCCGCGTGCGCTGACGGGGAGCAGACTCGTTAAAAATGCCACCGCGACGGCTGCGAGGTACCTCACATACCGTTTTTCGGCGACTCCGCTACGGCACGTTTGCCAGTGGATGAAGAAGGGATGAAAGTTTTACGGCGTTGAGCGCGGCAGACTTGGCCCGTTCAACCATTCGAACGCGCGTCGAAATACGAGAATCGACACGACAAGCATCACGATTGCGAGCACGAGACGGCGCGCGGCATCGTAGCGAGCATTGCCTTCAAAGGGCGCGCGCATTGCGGTGATTCCGGGCGCGGGCAGCATCGGTCCGCCCGGATTCACGCGCACGTGCGGCCCGGGCATTCCCGGTCCACCGCGCGCGCGAAAGAATACCTGGCCACCGGGTCCGGGACCACCGAATCGGCGGACGACGAGGCGCGGTCCGCCAGTGGGGTGCACGACGCGGAACGCGTTGTTGACGATCCCGGCGACGCTCATAAAGAAGATGACGACCGCGAGTAGACAGACGAGGTAACCGAAGATCTCCGCGATAAGACTGCGTTGCACGATGCCCTCCTGTGCTATTGCACTCTAGACTGCGCTCCGAGGCTTGGAATTCACTATGTGCCGGAACATCAAAACGCTCCATAACTTTGACCCGCCGGCGACCGAAGACGAAATCCGTGCGTCGGCCGTCCAATTCGTGCGCAAGCTTAGCGGCTCGGCGCATCCATCGAAGGCGAACGCGGAGGTCTTCGACCGTGCGGTCGATCGTGTCACCGAGGCGGCCCGGGAACTCCTCGGCTCCCTGATCACGGCGGCACCGCCACGCAGTCGCGAGGAAGAAGCGCGCAAGGCCACCGCCCGGGCCAAAGTGCGCTTCGCTCGCCCAGCGGCTCCCTGAGCGGAAGCTGCAAAGGGGCGCTCCCTGTGCTGGCGGAAAGCGGCGGGATGCTTCGTATCGGTGCTTGCCTCGCCGCGCTTTCATGCGCCCTTCTTATGCCCCTCGCCGCGCAGGCCGCGTCAACGCAGAAGGCCACGCCGTGCGGGAACACGCACGTGAAGCGGTGTGCCACGAAGGCGCATCAGGTCGCGGTCACCTCGATGTATTACCAAAATGCCTCGAAGGTTGGCGGAACGGCGCTTGCCGGCTATCCCGAGCTCCAAGCGAGTTACGGCGTCACGCAACAAATCCAAACGTTCTACGATCCGCCCTCCGAGCTCGCCATTTCATCGCACGGCGGACACTATGTGATGGCGCATCCGGGATTGGGGATTGAAGATGAGATCGCCCAAGACGGCGCGGTCTCGTTTACCCTCACTGCTCAGAGTCATCCGCAGCTGACGCCGCTGGCCAACCTCTACCTCGTCCCGCTCGCCGACGTCCACCTTGCAGCGACGTGGGC
>JASHZC010000039.1 GCA_030042755.1 Vulcanimicrobiota bacterium
GGCATCGCGGCGATTCTCACCCACGACGGCACGATTTTCTTCGATACGCTCGGCATCGCATGGAGCACCGCGATCTGGATCGTTTTCGTTGTTACCCTGATCTTCGTCGTTGCGGAGCGCGTGACGGATCGGCCGGAGAATCGCATCGGACCATTCTCGTCCGCTTGGGATCCGGCCGAATTGCCCGCGCCTTCGGCACAGCCGCCCGTCAATCGTCTGTGTGCGCTGATCGAATTCATCTCCAACCTGATCGCCGTCCTCGTGCTGATCGACCTACGCGGATCGCACCATATACCACTGGTCGCGCAAATCGCGGACGTGCTCGCGAACAACCACGTCGTATTCACGCACGCCTGGTATCCGGCGTACGTTGGGGCGCTGGTCGGATCCGCGCTTGTCGCGGGCTCCGCGATCACGGTCTTCGTTCGCCCGCAATTCACGGCGCTGCACGAGTGTTTTCGCGTTCTCGCAGGCATCGTTTCGGTCGTGGGTATCGCGATCTCGCTCGCGCACGGTCCGTGGATCCAGGCACCGGACCCGGGCTGGAACACGGCTGCGCAGTGGTGCCTCATCGCCGCCGCGATCGTGCTGCTCGTGAGCGTCGCGGGGTCGGTGCGCGGCATGGCCTCTCCAGGAAGTCTCAAGGCGGGGTACTAGTTTCTTCTCGTATGTCCCAAAGCAAACCGCGCGTCGCGATCATCGACGACGAACCACGTATCCGAGAGCTGCTCGAGCTCACCCTCGGCCACCACGGCTACGCGGTGCGCTCGGCCCCCGACGGCCCGGCCGGACTGGATTTGGTCAAGGATTGGGAGCCCGACGTCATCGTGCTCGATGTGATGATGCCGATGGTAAGCGGGATCGAGCTGCTTCCGATGCTGCGACGCGTCACCGATGCGCCGGTCGTCATGCTCTCCGCGCGCGGCGAAGTCGATACGAAAATCGAAGGCTTGGCGCACGGCGCCGACGACTACCTGAGCAAACCGTTCGAGATGCAAGAACTGATCGCGCACATCGATGCGAAACTGCGCCGTCCACATCTCGAGAATCGTAACGTCATCGCGTACGACGAAATCACCGTCAACCTCGACGAACACACGGTCACGCGCGCCGGCAAACGCGTCGACCTCTCGCCGCTCGAATACGATCTGCTGGTTACGTTGCTGCGACGTCCGCGGCGTGTCTTTACGCGTGACGAGTTGCTCGACATGGTTTGGGGTAACGACAAGGACGTGGGACAGAACGCCGTCGAGCGCTACATTTCGTATCTGCGCAGTAAGATCGACGATGGATTTTCCAAAACGCTGATTCAAACGGTGCGCGGAGCAGGTTACACGATCCGTGCCGACTGATCGGCCCTTTCGGAATTTTTCCGGCCGTATCACGCGCGGCTACGTCATCCTCGCCGTTGCGCTGATCGCACTGGTCGCCGGCGCATCTTCGGCCGGAGCGATCATCGGCTACGTTACTACGTTCAATCAGGCGATCGATGCCGCCCAGCAGCGCGTTCAGCAGCGCGTCAACGACTATGCGGCGCAGCATTTGACCGTCGCTCAAATGGCGCCCAAGATCATCGCCGAAGAGCCTACGACACGCTCGCGCATTTATGTATTGGATTCGCAGCACCGCACGATCGCTGGCGCTTCCGCGCAATTGAACGATAGCGAGCGCGCATTTACTGCCGTGCTCGCGATGCGGCCGCGCTTTGTGGGTGTCCCCGGCGGCGGAACGATCGTCCTCGAGCCGGACGTTGCGGATTTTCAACGCGCATTGTTGCATTTTTGGGAACGCCTGGTACCGATCGGCATCGTCTCGGTCATCATCGCGTGGCTCGCCGGCCGCGCGATTACCGGACGTGCGCTGCGTCCCCTGACGGAAGTCAACGACGCGCTGCGTTCGATTGCCGAAGGAGACTTCACACCGAAGCTGCTGCTTGAAAGCGATACGAGCCTGCACGAACTCACGCAGACGTACAACGAGGTCGCGCAGCGTTTGAATCAAGCCACGTTCGAACGGCGCCGCCAGGAAGCCGAGATGCGGCAGTTCATTGCCGATGCCGGGCACGAATTGCGCACGCCGCTTACGATCTTCATGGGCTATCTCGACGCGCTGCGATCGGGCGTCGTGCAAGACGGCGAAGGTGTCCGCCGCGTGCATGAAACGATGCTCGACGAGAGCCGCAAGATGCGCACGATCATCGAGAAGTTGATTTTACTCGCACGTCTCGAGCGCGAAGGCGAACCCGTCGCCGACCTCATCGATCTGAACTCAGTCGCGGAACGCGCGGTCGATGCGCTGCGGCCGCTCGCCGGGAATCGGCTCCATTTCGAAGGGGACGGCGAGGCGACCGTGCGGGGTGACGATAGCGAGCTGTACGAAGCGGTCAAGAACGTGGTCGAGAACGCAGTTCGCTATGCCCCTGCCTCCCCGGTCCAGGTTCGGGTCGAGCGCGAGGGTCCAAGCGCCGTCCTTCAGGTCGCGGATCGGGGCCCGGGGATGGCCTCAATCGACGCGGAGCACGCTTTCGACCGATTTTACCGGGGCAGCGCCCACGGGGAAATCGACGGGTCGGGACTTGGCCTAGCCATCGCTAAGCGCGCAGTCGAGCGCATGGGTGGTACCATCGCCCTCGATAGCGTAACGAATGTTGGTACTACGGTCACCATGCGTTTTCCAATCCGCCGTTAAAAGGCATAAAGCAGGGTGCCACCGTAGCTAGGCTAGCCAAACGTGGCTTTGGTCAAACTAGTGCTTCACAGG
>JASHZC010000353.1 GCA_030042755.1 Vulcanimicrobiota bacterium
TCAGGAGCATCTGGTACGCGCGGGAGCTACGCTCATTAAGGACTTGCGCGGGGTTGAGGACGATGCGTTCGTCACCATCGCCGGCACGGTCAGTTCGGTGCGTCGCACGCTGACGAAATCGGGCCAACAGATGCTGATCGCCCAGTTCGAAGACACTACGGGCGCGTGCGACGTCGTCGTATTCTCCAAGTTGTATCCGACCGTGCAAGGGCTCTTTACGGACGACCAGATCCTGATCGTCAAGGGTCGCGTCCGGATGCGCGAGCGTCCAGGTGCAGCGCCCGGCGAAGAAGGCCCGATCGATCTCTCGGTGAGCGCTAACGAGGTGACGACGTTCGAGATTCCAACGCGCGTCGCCACGCCGGCAGTTCGCGAATGGCATGTCGAAGTGGGATCGCGCGACCAGATCGACCGTTTGGCAGCGTTGCTCGACGAATGGCCCGGCCACGTGCCGGTCGTGATGCATGCGCGGGGCCGAACGCAACGTCTCTCGCGCACGGTCGCATCGGATCACCGGCTTCGCAACGAATTAGAGCGCATTTTCGGGCGGGGCAACGTGCGGCATGACGCTTAGCGTCACGCCCGCCGCGGACCGTCTACGCCTCGCGGCGGCGCATCGTGATGGTTGGATGCCTCCGATCGAGTTGACCAACTCGGTGGCGTCGATCGTCGGACACGTGAAAGCTCGTGGCGATGGCGCGCTCGTAGAATTTACGCGACGCTTCGACGATCCGGATTACGACATCTCCAAGCTGCGCGTCCCCATTCCAATGCAAGACGGTGCGCGCGCGCTGGTCCCGCCTGAAATCGCCGCAGCGCTTCATCTGGCTAAGGAGCGCATCTCGCGGTTTCACGAGCGTCAACGTCCGGCAGACCTTAGCTACGTCGATGAAGACGGAACGCGCTACGGGCTGCGTTATCGCGCCCTAGACTCGGTAGCGGTGTACGTTCAGGGCAGAAGAGCAGCGAACGCATCGAGCGTATTGATGAGCGCGATTCCCGCGAAAATCGCGGGCGTGTCGCGCACGATCGTGCTTTCCCCGCCGCGCGCCGGTACGGGCGTCCACCCGTCGGTCCTGTACGCCTGCGCGCTCTGCGAAGTCGACGAACTTTACGCAGTCGGCGGAGCGCATGCGATCGCTGCGGCCGCCTACGGCACGGAATCGATTGCGCGCGTTGATAAGATCGTCGGACGCTGCGGGCCGGTCGTCACCGAAGCGAAGCGTCAAGTCTATGGCGTCTGCGGAATCGACGGCGTGTCCGGACCGCCGGAGGTGCTGGTCGTTGCCGACGACGGCGCGAGCAGTGAATACGTTGCCGGAGAGCTGCTCGCCCAAGCCGAACGCGATCCGTCCGCTTACGTTGTGGTGCTTTCCGAATCGCGTTCCTTGCTCGATGCGGTCGGTCAGCTGTTAGAGACGTTTGACGTACGATCGCTGCCGGGAGGTCAGGTGCTGCAACAGGTGATCGAGACCGGGTGCTACCTGTTGCACGCGCAAACGCGGAACGAACTGTTTGAAACGATCGAAGCGCTTGCACCCGAGCGGCTGTCCCTGCAAGTGCGCGACCCCGAGCCGTATCTTGCACGCGTACGGCGCGTTGGAGCGGTGCTCGTCGGCGATATGACCCCGCTGGCCGCTGGGGACTTCCTAAGCGGAACGAACAACGTGTTGCCCGCAGCCGGAGCGGCTCGTTTTGCATCCGGACTTCGTCTCGAAGATTTTCTGCGGAGCTTTAGCGTGGTTGAGAATTCTCACGAGCGCATGGTTGGGGACGCCCAACCGCTAGCCGCGCTGTGTGAATTCGAGGATCTCCCGCACCATGCGCAGACAGCTAGGATGCGTAGTGGCGGCTGATTTGGTGAGGTTGGTTGCCTTCGATCTGGATGGAACGTTGGTCGGTCGAGATCTTACCGTGAGTCCGCGCGTTCGCGATGCGATCGCGCGGATGCGAGACGCCGGCATACAGGGCTGCATCGTCACGGGGCGGATGTATCAAGCAGCCGTTGGATACGCGCGGGAATTGGGATTCGAGACGCCGCTGGTTTGCTATCAAGGCGCCGCGATCGTCGATCCCTCAAACGATGCAGTGCTGCGCGACACGCCGCTGGACGCGGACGTCGTGGCGCAGATCATCACGCTCGCCGCTGACCGAGGCGTGCATCTGCAGCTCTATCGCAACGACGAGTACTACTGCGAGGAAGAGAACCGGTTCACGCAGCTGTACGCGCATCTTTCCGCAGTTGAGCCGATTGTGGTACCGTCGCTGCGCGAAGCGTTTGCGTTCAGCTCGGCTACCAAGGCGGTGGCGATCGACGATCCGGAGCCAGCGGCCGCGCACGCAGCCTTCTTCGCCGAGAAATTGGGAAAGCGCGCCTACGTGACGCGCAGCTATCCGGAGTTCGTTGAGATCCTCGACCCGCACGTGGACAAAGGCGAAGCGCTGCGCTACGTAGCCGCGTCGCTTCGCGTCGATATGCGCGAGGTTGCCGCAATCGGCGATTCGTGGAACGACGCCCCGCTTCTCGAAGCCGCGGGCTTCGGCATTGCCATGGGATCGGCGCCCGAGGAACTGCGTACCGTTGCTTCGGCCGTGGTGGGAGACGTCCAGTCGGACGGCGTCGCTGAAGCGATCGAACGGTACGTGCTCGCATGAGGGCGAGCTCGCGAGCCGCGAAACGCCGCCGCCGCCCCTCGCCGGTGCGGCGCTTGCAGCCGTTTTGGCTTCTCTGGCTTGTGGCGCTCGGCGCGGGCGTTGCGGCCGCTACGTTCCTGACGACGTGGAGTGCGCTCTACCCGCATACCGTCGATGTGCTCGGAAATCGCGTCGTTTCACGCGACGAAATTTTGGCTCGTGCCGCGGTCGACTACCAAAAGAACATGTGGCTGCAAAGCGCCTCAGCCATGGAATCCCGCGTCGACGCGATTCCCTACGTAAAAAGCACGACGGTGCATCGCCGCCCGCCGGATACGCTCGTCGTCGACGTTACCGAACGCGTGCCGTATGCATTCCTCGATGTCGGCGACTCACGGGTGACCGTCGACCACGACCTGCGCGCATTGCAAACCGGAGAACCAGAAGCGCTCTCGACGAGTCTCCCGGCGTTTCGTATCCGCGCCGCGCAGCCGCCTGCGCCGGGAACGTTCGTGACGGATGCAGGCGCGCAAACACTGCGTGCAAATACGGATGCGCTGCTCGCCGCGCATCTCGACCCTGCAACGCTCGAGCTCGACCGCTTTGGTGACGTCACCGTCCGTCTTCGAAACGGCATGTACATTTTGTTAGGCGATCAAGAAAAGATGGCGCAGAAGATCGCGTTGATCGATCCGATTCTAACGCAGGTCGATCGCGGAAAACGTCCTGTCGTCGCGATCGACCTGCGCGCGGTCAATACACCGGTGGTGGTCTACGGGAAATAGGGTCAGGTAGTTAGCGTAGGACAACGCCGTTCGCAACGAACGTGCCATTGCTGTAGTAACCGTAGATCGCGATCCGGTCGCCGCGAGTCGGCGTCGCACCGGTGGGATGGATGACCGTTCCGGGTTTGAGATCGATCGTTTGGTTCATGCCATCCTCACGCGAAATGGTCACGCGATAAGGGCGGAAGTGGACGACCGTACCGAGGATCACGTGCCGGCGATCGTATTGAAAGCGGTCCCAGCCCGGCTGCCAGGTGGAGTAGGTCGGTCCATACTCTTGTGCCGACGCGCTCGGTGCAAATCCCGCCGACAAACCGCTTACGAGTGCGAGAGCTGCCACTGCGGTAAGGAACGTTTTTCTCATTGCGAGCCTCCGTGGATTGTGAGCTTGCGCGAGTAACGTAGCCAAGTTCGCACTCCGTTCGTCGAAAACCGGATGGGCCGCCCTTTTCTCATGACCTTCTCACGAAAGAAAAGAACCCGGCAGATGCCGGGTCCATCCACAACTTCCCGTAGTGGGCGTTAGTGGTTCGTTAAGTCGAGGTAGACCATCACTTGGCCCTTGATGAGCGAGAGTTTCACCTGGTCGCCGGCTTTGACTTTACTGAAGTCCACCGTGTCGCGTCCCGCCGCAAGCGTGGTCTCCGCCCCATTGTCCATCGTTACCTTGATGTGTTTGTTGTCGAGTGTCTGGTCGACTTTGACGGTGTACGTCCCGTCGGGAATTAACGACGGATCGATCGTGTTGGCGGCAAGTGCGGCCGCCGGAAACACGAGTACCGCAATGAGGGCGATGAGGCTGAGTTTCTTCTGCACGATTACTCCACTTATTCCCGTTCAGTAGCCTATGATGATAGCGCAAGTGCCCCGGGGTCTTCTAGGGCCCCGCCGGCGGAAGGTGAGCCGTTTTCAAAGGCCACTTGGCCAGTCTGAAACTGTCCAACCATCTCGCGCAGCTCGCTCGCTTGTGATTGAACCTCGTCGGCGCTCGAAGCCATCGTTCCGACTGCTGAAGAGTTCTTTTCTCCGAGTTCCGTGGAATGTTCGATTCGGGTCCCCAGCGCTTGAATCGCCGTCTGTTGTTCCGTCGAAGCACGCGCGACTTGCGCCGTGCGGCTTTCGATCTCGGAGACGCTTTCCAAAATCTGGTTCGAGGTAATGGCTTGCTCGCGCATGGTCGCGGCGGCCTCGTGTGTCATCGCACCCATCTGCTCGCTTGCCCGGGCAAGTTCCTCGGAGGCACGTGCTTGTTCGGTTGTTGCAATGCTAATTTCACTGACCAACTGCGCTACTTCGGTAACGCGTTTGCTGATCGTCTCGATCATTTGATTGACGTTACGCGCCGATTCCGCGTTGCTTTGCACGAGCGTATTCGCACGCGCAGTGCGTTCTAGCACCGCCGACGTGCGGCGCTGAATATCCGCAACGAGCGCACCGATCTGTTTGGTCGAGCTTGCCGAGTTCTCGGCCAGCTTGCGAACTTCGTCGGCGACGACCGCGAAGCCGCGTCCGTGTTCGCCCGCTCTCGCAGCTTCAATCGCCGCGTTCAGGGCGAGCAAATTCGTTTGATCGGCAATCTCTTCGATGAGGCCGAGAATCTCGCCGATCTGACGAGAGGCACCGTCGAGGCTTTGCATTTCGGTCACGACGCCGGCAACCGTGTCGCTGATCGACCCCATGCCCTTGGAAAGGGCGAGCACTTCGTTGCGTCCGTCGCGCACCTGCTGATCGGTGACGTTGGACTCGGAGCGCACGCGGTCGGCGTTGCCTGCGACCTGCACGATCGACGCCGACATTTCTTGCGTGTTTGCGACGGCTTGTTCCACTACCGTGGCCAGATTCAAGAGGTTCTGGTCCATCTCTTGAATCGACGCGGTCATTTGCGCGACCGCGCTGGAGATGTCGGAAACGCGCCGGGCCACGGCCTCGGCATTGTCGGCCACCGTGCCGGCCGCTCCGGAAAGGTCGGTGGAATATTTGAGGGCCTGAGCGAGTGCCGCGAGCTCCTCTTTCACGCGTCCATCGACTCGAAGAGCAATGTGGCTGCTTTGCTCGGACGCCGTCTGCACCGTTGCAGATGCGCGTTGAATCTGGCGGATGATAACGGAGATGCGATTCGCGAATTCGTCGATCGCCTGTCCGAGGCGGCCGAGGAGATCCCGGCCGTGCCAATTGATTCGC
>JASHZC010000354.1 GCA_030042755.1 Vulcanimicrobiota bacterium
TATTTCCCGTAGCGCTGCGCGAATGACGCACAATTCGCAGCATAGGCGGCAACCGGAACCGGCTGCGTTGCGTACGGGGTGACGAGAATCACGCGCGCGCCGGCCGACGCGGCTGCCTCCATCACCGCATCAGAGAAGGCAAACTGGTTGCGAACCAAGCCGATACGAATCGTGGCTCCTCCGCAGCCCGTAAGCAAGGACATTGCGCGCGACACGTCATCCTGCTCGTAGATCTCGAAGCCAAATGCCGTCGGTGTTGCGGGGGATCCTGTCGTAGGCGGAAGCGACCAACACACTTGGTCGGAGCATCCCCCAACCGCACCAACGCCGCCCGCCAGCAACCCCAAAGCTGCAGCCCGCCGCATGTTCAAGTGACTACCGCGAGAACGAGCCGGCTAAACCAGGCACTTGCATCGCAGGGCTAAAAGGACATCTCGTGGCTATCTCCGGCGATCGCGATCTCGCTCCATTCCTCGCAATCAACGAGGAATGCGTCGATCAGCTTTGGCCCCTATCGCCAGACGAGATGAGCGCGCTGCTCGGTGTTGCGTACTATGCGCGCACCTTCGACGACGGCGCTGCAATGATCATCGCGTTCGATCAAACGGCTCCCTACGACAGCCCGAACTTCCGCTGGTTTTTGCAGCGCTACCCTCGGTTCGTGTATGTCGACCGCGTCGCCGTAACCCAAAAGGCCCGCGGCCGCGGACTTGGGCGCGTCATCTACGAAGAGCTCTTCGCTCGAGCTCGTGCCGACGGCCACACGATCGTGTGCGCCGAGATCTATTCCGACCCTCCCAATCCCGTATCCGACGCGTTCCACGAGGCAATGGGATTCGAAGAAATCGGGCGTGCTTTTCTTCCCGACCGCGGCAAAAGCGTTCGCTACCTCGTTCGCTCTCTTTGAATAGTGCCTCCCAAAATGGGCACATTCAGGCATGAGCACACTGAAAGCAGCACCGCTGCATCACCTGGAGCGCCTGTGCGGCGAGCACGGAATCATCCAGTTTTCCAAGCCTGACACCGAGCCCGATCTTGATTCGGGCTTCTGCTTGGATGATAACGTGCGTTTGCTTGTTCTCGCGCTCGACTTACTTGGTGAGGACCCCTCGTGCACGTTCGTACGCGAGGCCGCGAACACGGTCTTCGATTTCATTGCCAAGTCCTCGAGCGATACCCCCGTGTACCACAACATGATGGATCGCGACGGAAATTTCACCGATCGGTTCGCTTCCCCGGAATCCATTGGAAGGCTCATTCGCGCGCTCGGCCTGGTGCTTCGCGATTCGCGCGATCCCAGATGGCGCGGCCGCGCGATCGCCGAGATGCGGCGCGCGATCGTCGCGCTCCCCGCTCTCTCATCGGAACACGCACGCGCATTCGCCGTTCTCGGATTTGCCGCAGCCGTCGAGGGCGGCCAGACGCAATACGCCGATGCGTTGCGCGCATTTGCAGAGTCGATGCACTTTGAATTCGAACGCAACACAAGCGCCGACTGGGCATGGCCGCTGCCGGCAATGACGTACGATAACGGACGTCTGCCGGAAGCGTTGCTGCGCGCGGGCCAGGTGTTGGGAGAGCCCGCGTTTATCGCTACCGGCGAGCGTGCGCTCGAATTTCTCGAGAGCGTTACGCAGCCACGGGACACCTTTGAACCGATCGGTGCCCCCGGGTGGTATCGGCGCGGCGGCGAGCGGCCCTACTACGCGCAGCAGCCGCTCGAAGCGCTCGCAATGGTCGACGTTTGGCTCGCGGCCGGCGAGCCCGAACGCGCAAGCGTCGCCTACGAGTGGTTCATCGGAAACAACCGCGACGGCTTGGTCGTTGCGGACGTACAGACCGGCGGATGCCGCGACGGCATCGACGGTCCCGGACACCTCAATACGTGCATGGGGGCCGAGAGCACGCTTGCATATCTGCAAGCCGCGTGCCGGATGCGCGTTATTTCACAAAGTGCACGTCAGACGGATCTTGCGGCGGCGTTTTAAACGAGATCAAACGGAAGTCCGGCGAGGTGTTCGTCAAACCCGCGTGGTTGGTACCTTTCGGGATGATGAGCATCATGCCGGGCTTCAGCGCCACTTGCTGGTCGCCGAGCCATTCGTTTCCCGTTCCGGCTAGGATTATCTGAATCTCGTTCGCGTCGGCATGGTAGTGCTTTGGAGCCGTTCCCGCTTGGAGCGCGGCCGTCATGCCATCCGTTACGACAAGCGTCTTCGTATGCAGGTTCGGGAATGTTGCGGACGTTGGCACCGAGTCGATTGGGAAGCTATCCAGATCGATGGCGGCCGGTTGCAGCGGAGCGGCCGCAGCGCCGGCAGGCAGCGGTAGACGCACGAGGCCTGCGCCCAGTGCAAAGCTTGCCGCCGCAACGAGTGCGAAACGAAGATAATTTTTCATGGCGCTTACTACGACGCCGTCAACGTGCGTAACTGCGCGATGGCGGCATTCGCTTGCGCGCGCAACTCCTCGTACGCTGATTGTTCCGCTGCGGTAGGAGCTTGATACGCCAAATCAAGCTCGTTCAGCAAGAACGCTAAGTGATCGCGAAGCTTCGTCTCCCATACGACGTCGGCTTCGCTCGAATCGAAGCGGAACTCTACGACCTGGTGGATCGCGGCATCGAGTTGCGCGCGCTTCGACTCAGGCATATGCGACCGGGCTGCCAGTGCTGCGTTGACCGCGCGGTTGAGATCGTCGAGCGTGCCTGCGATTTGCTGCGCGAGCGCGAGCCGCGCTTCGAGGTCGCCCGATGCCGGATGCAAACGCGGGTCGAGCTTGACGTCAAACGTCTCTTTGCTGACCGAGCCGCCGTAATCGAGTGCAACGGTATAGGTGCCGGGCAGTATCGTCGGGCCGGTCATCGTGTCCGGGAAATCATCGGTCCCCATTGCGCGGGCCCCGATGATTTCAGCCGGTGGCGCGTACCGCATGTCCCACTGGAAGACGTTTGCGCCCGGCTCGATCGCCGTATGGCGTGTTTGTGCGTATGCGTTCTGCGCAACCGCCGTCATGTTCGCGAGAATATCATCGGGTATGGTCTTCGCGTGCTTGTTGCGCAGATGCAACCGGAACGAGCGAATCGTCTTGCCGTTCGCGTCCAGGAACGAGAGCGTCACGGGTGTCTTTCCGTTGTAATCGTGCGGGATCGTAAAGAAGACGGTCGCGCCATACTTCGGATTGGTCCCGAAGTTGTCTCCAAGACCGCCCCCGCCGCCGTATGCGTGCGTTAGCCACGCGGTTTCCGGCGCGTACAAGGCCTTTGGCGTTCCGTCGGCGAGTTGTTCTAGCAACGCGAGATTGTCGAGAATCCAGAACGCGCGACCGTGTGTCGCAACCGCAACCTGCCCTTGACGCGCGTCGATCGCGATGTCGCGCACTTGCACGCCCGGTAGATTCAAGGTAAGCGGTCGCCAACGTTCGCCGCCGTTTAGACTAACGTACACGGTGCTGCGCGTTCCGGCGAAGAGCACGCGCGCGTCGCGTGGATCTTCGCGCACGGCGAAGACGTATTGGTCGCGCGGCAGCCCGTCGGTCAGCGTCGTCCAGTGCGCGCCGTAGTCGGTCGTCTTATAGATGTAGGGGTGGTAATCGTCCCATTGAAACCGGTTCGCCGAAACAAACGCCGTACCGCGATCCGTATGCGACGGCTCGATGCTGCTGATTTGCGCCCACTGTGGAAGCGCCGGCGGCGTGACGTTGGTCCAGTGCGCGCCGTTGTCGGTCGTGACGTGAACGAGACCGTCGGCCGACCCCGCCCACATGATGTCGGCGCTCAGCGGCGAGATCGCAAACGACGAAATGTCGGGGAACGTCTCGACGCCGGTTTGATCGTAGTAAACAGGGCCGCCGCTCGGGCCTTCCGTCGTTTTGTCGTCGCGGGTGAGATCCGGGCTGATCACCGTCCACGTTCTGCCAAAATCGTCGCTCTTGAACACGACCTGCGCCGTTTCGAAGAGTTCGTCGGGTTTTGCCGGCGAGAACAAAACCGGGTGCGTCCAGCCGAAGCGATATTTTTGTTCGGCCGCCGACGCTCCGGAAAGATACATCGCCCATGGGCTGACGTTCTTCAGCTCACCGGTCGGCGTATTTATCTCAGCGAGGGAACTGAAGTAGCCGCTGCCATACGTCGTGCCCGGATCGTTCGGGTTGACGGCGACGAACGTGCTCTCCCCGAGCGCGACCGTATGCCATGCTCCCAAACCTAACCCTTCGTCCGATGCGCTCGGGCCTTCGTACGCGCCTTCATCTTGCTGCGCACCGTAGACGTGGTATGGAAACTGGTTGTCGATCGCGATGTGATAGAACTGGCCCGTCGGCTGATTGTACAGCGAACTCCACGTCTTTCCGCCGTTGACCGAGACGGTTGCGCCTCCGTCATTTCCCTCGAGCATGATGTTGGTATTGCGCGGATTGATCCAGAGGATGTGATTGTCGCCGTGCACGGTCGACGGCATGAAGGACTTCCACGTCTTACCGCCATCGGTCGTCTTCCATACGTCGTCGACGTTGGGCGCATAGGCCGTGTTCGCGTTGGTTGGGTCGACGTAGATCGCCGTGTAGTAGAATGCGCGTTGGCGCAACTTCCACTCCGCGTTCACGTGCTTCCACGTTGCGCCACCGTTGTCCGAGCGGAAAACGCCGCCGTTCTGCGCCTGTACGATCGCATAGACGACGCGCGGATCGTTGGGTGCGACGGCAACGCCTAACTTGCCGAGCGTGCCGCTCGCAAATCCCGGATTGCTCGAAATCTTCGTCCAGTGCGCGCCGCCGTCGACGGTCTTGTACAGTCCGCTCCCCGGCCCGCCGCTGATCAACGTCCACGGCATGCGCTGCGCTTCCCACGTCGTCGCATATAGAACGTCGGGATGCTGCGGATCGATGACGATGTTATTTGCACCCGTGTTCTGGTCGACGTAGAGGATCTTCTTCCACGTTTTGCCGCCGTCGGTCGTCTTGAAGACGCCGCGATCGGGATTGGGCGCAAAGACGTGACCCAACGACGTCGCATAAACGACATTGGGATTGCGCGGATCGATGACCAGCGAGCTGGTCATGTGCGTTTCGCGCAGGCCGGCATAGTGCCACGTATCGCCGCCATCCACACTCTTGTAGATACCGTCGCCCGTATCGAAGTCGCCGCGAATGTCGCTCTCGCCCGTGCCGACGTAAATGATTTTCGGATTCGACGGCGCTACGGCAATGGCGCCGATGCTCGTGGCGATTCCCGGAATCTTTCCGTCGGTGATGTTGGTCCAGGTTTGGCCGTAATCGTCGCTCTTCCAAACGCCGCCCTCGACGCCACCCATGTAGAACAGGTTCGGTTGGCTTGGGACACCGGCAATAGCAACCACGCGCCCGCCGATGTACGGACCGATGCTCCGCCACTCCAACTTGCCGATCAGCGCCGCTTGCGGCGATTTAGAGGGTGCAGCGAAAACGGCGGGAGTCACTACTGTAAAGCATGCAACGAGAAGAGCGACGGCAAAACGCTTCATGGTGCAACTATCAACCGCTCGACATTAAAATCCTTTAGCCGAACGTTCGCATGCCTTAACCTTGTCACCGGCTAGGCGGGTATGACCTACGCATGTTAAGTCTCATTTTGATCGCAGCAATCGCAGCGGGTTCTCCGCCGAACATCGACGTTGCTTCGTCGTTCTTCGCCGCCGGTGGGGGTGCTGGGAGCTTCTCTACGGTTCGCGCGTTCGAAGACATGATCGGCGCCGACAAGTTCCTCGAAGAGGAAAACAAACTCTCGTCTCAATACGGCCAAAGCGACGCGAGTTC
>JASHZC010000355.1 GCA_030042755.1 Vulcanimicrobiota bacterium
GTGAAAAAGCGTTATCGACGGCGACCGGCCATACGATGCCCTGGTCCGCAAGATTCTCCACGACGTAGGCCCGTTGCTTCTCGGCGGGTGTCTCCGGAGCATGGATCCCGACGATTTCGAGACCCTTGGCGTGGTCGGCAGCGTAGAGCGAACGCAGCGTGGGTACGACGTTGCGACAATTGATGCAATCGACGGTAAACACGTCGAGGATCACGACCTTCCCCACCAAATCCGCCGCCTCGACGCGGGCACCGATCCAGTCGCGGGCGGCGAGAACCGGCGATAGCGAGGTCGAGGCAAGGAGCACGAGCGCAGCAAGTTTGAACATATGATGAGTACGCTGCAGCAACGGCGTGTGGATGAACGGAGTAACAGGTGAGCGACGATTCGGTCTATCCTTACGCGATCGAACCCAAAGAGACGCCGGCGCTTTGGGGCGGCGACGCATTGGTAAAGCACTACGGCAAACACGCCGACCCGAACGCGAAGATCGGCGAGTCGTGGGAATGCTGGGACGAGAATCGCGTGCTCAATGGCCCGCTTGCGGGCAAGACCATCGGCGAATTGCGCGGATTGCTGGGCGCACAACTCCTGGGCGATTTGGATCCGCACGAACTCTTTCCGATACTTACGAAAATCATCGATGCACGCGATTCGCTCTCGGTTCAGGTGCATCCCGATGACGCGTACGCACAACGCGTCGAGCATCAGAAGAACGGCAAGACTGAATGCTGGTACATCCTTGCGGCCGACGAGGGTGCCGAGCTCATCTACGGATGGACCGAAAACACGACGCGCCAGGAATACGAACGTCGCGTTGCCGACGGCACCCTCGGCGACATCTTACGGCACGTGCCGGTAAAAGTCGGACAGACGTACTATCTCCCGGCGGGAACGCTTCACTCGATCGGTGCAGGGATCGTTTTGTTCGAGACGCAACAAGCCAGCGATTTGACGTACCGCATTTTTGATTGGAACCGCGTCGACAGCAATGGTAAGCCGCGCGAGCTTCACGTGCAGAAAGCTGCAGACGTGCTCGACTATCATCGTGAAGAGCGCGGCGCAGCGGAAACGATTTCGTACCAGTTCGAGGGTCTTGCCCGCACCGCGCTGGTTGCGAGTAAGCGTTTCGTGGTCGAACGCATTATTGCGAGCGACGAGCCGGCGTCGCTCGACACCTCTGCGCGACCGGTAATCATCATGGCCCTCGATCATCCTCTCACCGTGCGCGCAGGCGAGGTCGCGCTCGACCTCGACCGGTATCAGACGGCGCTGATTCCGGCTGCGGCGGAGTGGTTCACCATTTCCGCGATCGATACGCGCGAGGCTCCCTTCATGTCGGTCGCACCTCCGGAGTATGCCGACGGGATCGCCGTGCGACTCTTGGCTGCCGGCATCGACCAGGGACGCATCGATCGTTTCATGGCGCAATTCACGTGATGACGCTTGGTGGCGAGCGCGCGGACGCGCTCGCCGAACGCTACGGCACGCCGCTGCTCGTGCTGGATTTGTCCGTGCTCGACGGCGCTCTCGACTCGATGCTCGCGGCCGCAGCACCGCATGGCTTCTCGATTTCCTATGCAGGGAAAGCCCTGCTGATCACCGCGCTCGTCCGGCATCTGCACCCGCGGCCGATTGGAATCGACGTCTGTTCCCTCGGGGAACTCGTGACCGCGGAGCGCGGAGGCTTCGAAGCGCAACGGCTGACGCTGCATGGCGCGGGGAAGACGCACGAGGAGCTGGAGGCGGCGCTCAAGGGGCGCGTTGGACGCATCGTGGTCGATGGAATGGACGAGTTGGAGCGACTGACATCGCTCGTCGGCGGCCGCTATGCCGACGTGCTCCTTCGGTTCAATACGGGGATCGAAGCGCACACGCACGATTTCGTGCGCACGGCCGGCGATCGCAGCAAGTTTGGTTTTGCTCCGAATCAAGAAGAGGAAGCTCTCGATATGTTGCGCGCGCATCCGTCGCTGCGGCTGCGCGGCGTACATGCGCACATCGGTTCGCAAATCTACGACACACTGCCGTACGTGGAAAACGCAAAGCGCTTGCTTGACATGGTGGAACGCGTGCGGTCCGCTGGGTTCGAGGCGGCCGACACGATCGTGATCGGTGGCGGATTCGGCGTGCAAATGAAGCCGGGCGCAGGCGACGAGACGATCGATGTGTCTGGAACGCTAGATGCCGTTGCGCGCATCGTTCCGCCGGGCATTCGAGTCGAAATCGAACCCGGACGCGCGCTCTTGGGTGCTGCGGGAACGTCACTCTACCGCGTCGTCGCCGTCAAACGCTTCGAGGGCAGACGCTTCGTCATCGTTGACGGCAGCATGGCCGACAATCCGCGGCCGGCGCTTTACGGCGCGTATCACCACGTCACGAGCGCGCGCGATACTGATTCAAAACTCGCGCCGGCGATGATTTGCGGACGCTCGTGCGAGAGCGACGAGCTCGGTGAAGCGATGCTTCCAGAGAATCTTCGCGCCGGCGATCTGGTCGCAATGCACACGACCGGCGCATACACGTACAGCATGGCGAGCAATTACAACCGCTTTCCGCGCCCGCCGGTCGTCGCCGTCGGCGCGGGCGAACCTCAGCTGTGGGCGCGCCGCGAAACGCTCGAGGATCTGCTGCGGAACGACCTCTGACCGTGTCGCTCAGGATGACACGCGGTGAACGAATGCGAAGGTAAGCGACATGTTCGCTCTCATTGCATTGGTTTTATCGCCGGCACTTTTCGACGCGCCGACGCTTCGTGACGCGCAAGTCAGCGCGTACGTGATTTCCGCATCGACCGGCCAAGTGGTCTTCGAACGCAATGCCGATACTGCCATGATGCCGGCATCCACGCTCAAGCTCGTCGTAGGATCGGCTGCGCTCGATCGCCTGGGGACGGAATTCGCCTTCACAACGTCGCTTGCGACCGATGGAACGACGCTGTACTTACGCGGCACCGGCAATCCACTGCTTCGTCAAAGCGACTTCGATGACGCTGCGCGCACGCTGGCGGGACTTCGAGCGACCCAGTTCGATGCGCTCGCGGGCGATGGAAGCGCTGTGATCGCGCCGCCATATCCCGACGGATGGTCGTTGGACGACCTCGTCTATTACTACGGCGCTCCTCCGAGCGCACTTTCGATCGATGAGAACACCGTTCAAGTGCAGTTGCGTCCGGGAGCGACGGTCGGCGCTCCGGTCGCCGTTACGCTGGACCCGGCAACGCCGGCGATGACGATCGTCAACGACGCGGTCACCGGTCCCCCACATTCGAAGGACACGACCGATCTCGCCGTCGATTGGAGCGCGCCATACACCTTGAGATTGACCGGGAGTCTGCCGGCTGACGCGACGAGCAATCGCCCATTTGGTGTGTCGATGCTCGACCCCGCGGTTGCCACGCTCGCGCTCGCGCAGAGCGCACTCGCCGCAGGCGGCGTAAAATTCACTTCGCCGCCTCGCATGGCCGCGACTCCCGATGGAGCGCGCGTCCTTTGGACGCATCGATCGGAGCCGCTGCCGGAGTTGCTGCGCTCGATGTGGCTCCCTAGCGACAATCTTCTTGCGGAGTCGCTGCTCGACGCGCTCGGCCAATGGAATA